>NZ_CAXTGZ010000169.1:0-10735 GCF_964243625.1 uncultured Caballeronia sp. | reverse complement strand
CTGATCGATGCCACGTAATCCGGGGTCGGCGCCACATCGCCGGGAAGCGACCAGATGCTGGCAGCCGCGAACGCGAGGCTGCCATACGCGATTCCAAACGATGCCAGCATCACATAGATGCTGGTGGTGAACGCCGACAGCGTGATGATCGACGAAAGCAGCATGCCGCCGACCATGCAGGTCTTACGCGACTTCGTCAGGCTCCAGCCGCGCTTATAGAGCGCATCCGAAACGATGCCGCCCAGCCAGCCGCCGGGTATTGAAATGAGCGCGGGAATCATGCCGAGCGTGCCGAGCGACTTGAGCGAAAAACCGCGCGTCTGCACGAGATAACTCGGGAACCATGTGATGAAGAAGTAGATCACGAAGTTCAGGCAGAAGAAGCCGAGCATCATGCCCCACAGCGTCCGGTGCCTGAAGAGCGACAACCAGGTGATCTTCTTGCCCGTTGCTTTCGGTTGAACCACGGGTTCCGCGCCTTCCTCGCCTGTCAGGTCACCGCGCGAGGGATTGCGATAGAGGACGAACCAGCCCAGGACCCACACGATTCCAAGCGCGCCTGTTGCGATGAACGACGCTTCCCAGCCGAAGCTGCTGATGACCAGCGCCACCACCGGAATGGAGAGCGCCGCGCCGACACGCGAACCGCTATCGAAGATGCTGGTTGCAAACGCGCGCTGCGCGGGCTTGAACCATTGCGCGACGAGTTTCACGCACGCCGGATAAGCGCCCGCCTCGCCTACGCCGAGCATCAGCCGGCAGCCGAACATGCCCGCTACGCTCGTGGCCGCCGCGGTCAGTGCGGTGAATACGGACCACCATCCCACCGCGAGCGGCAATGCAATACGTCCGCCGATCTTGTCGACGAACCAGCCGAACGGCATCTGCATGAAAGCGTAGGTCCAGAAAAACCCGCTCAGCACGAGCCCCATTTGCGCGGGACCAATATTGAGGGCCTTCTCTATCTGCGGCGCTGCGACCGCCAGATTTGCACGATCGATGTAGTTGATCGCGATAGCAAGGAAGCAAAGAAATACAACCATCCAACGCATCTTGCGCATGCTTTTGTCTCCTCCTGTATGCCAGGTAATTTTTTTGTCAGCTAGCCGTCACATGCTACCTGTTAAGCGCGTTCGTTTGCACAGATGGCTGCGCGCTTAAGGGTGTTCACCGATATACGTCTTACAACCCGAAAGCCTGCAACACCTATCCTTTACCGCTAACCGGCCCCGGTTTTCAGCGCGGCCACCAGTTCGATCTCGACCGGTATGTTGAACGGAAGGACATGCACGCCCAGCGCGCAGCGGGTATGCAAGCCGGTCTCGCCAAAGACCTCGATCAGCAGATCTGACGCGCCATCGATTACGAGATGCTGAAAATAAAAGTCGGGGGCGCTGCTGACCCAGCCCGTGAGCTTTACGATCCGCATCACGCGATCCAGTCCGATCTCGGCATCAAGCGCGGCAAGCGCGTTCATCGCGGATAAACGCGCCGCTTTGTAGCCATCCTCCTGCGTAAGCGTTTCGCCGATGCGTCCCGTATAAACCGGCCGCGGCCCGACCAGCGGCCCTTGCCCTGAAACGAAGATCAGGTTCGACGCCTCGACGACGGTCACATACGAAGCCGCAGGTTTGGGCGCGGCGGGTAATGCCAGATTCAGATCCTTGAGTCGCTGGTAGATGGTCATGTATTGGTAGTGAAAGGTTCAACCGTGGAAGGGCTCGCGAAAGTCGCCATTTTCATCGAACAATATTGGTTGATTTGCCGGCTTTTGGCATTGGTCCGGCGCTCACCCGTGAGCAATTTCTCAATGGCGCTTATCATGTTGGTCCGGCCGGGATCAAAACGCGTTCAATGCGTGCAATCGAACCGCCCTCTCAGCTCAACCATGCATCCAGGCATTCAGGCAGCGTGAACACTCTTACAAGCGAAACCCGATGGCTTTAACGCCGTTACGTGGCCTTCTGCCCTATCGGCGCGTGGCATTCTCCATGTCGAACGCGATCGGCGATTCGCTCGTCTGCATGGTGATCGTGCAGAACCTGATCAGGAATGGCATCGACGTAACGGTGTTCGGCGCGCCGGCGCATGCACTGCGCGCGTGGTTTCCGGATGCGCGGATCTTGCCGCTGCCGCACGTCAGCAAGATCAAGGAAACGTTCGCCCAGTTCGAAGCCGTATTCCAGATGCAGCCCGAGCAGCCGCTGCCAACGCTCACCGACATGCATGATCGCGTGATTACGCTGCACGACGTGGAGTATGGAAACAGGCAAGGCTCCATGGCCGAGCGATTCATGCATTACTGCCGCGACGAGCTCGGCATCAGCGGCGCGACATCGCACAACGGCATGACAGCGCTCAAGGGGCTCGTGCACAGGCGCCATGCAAACCGCGTCATCATCCATCCGGAAGCCAGCACCGGCGACAAGCGCTGGTTGCCGGCCCGATTCATGAAAGTCGCATCGCAACTGAAAGCACGCGGTCTGGAAGTCGTGTTCATCCTGGCGCCCCACGAACGGGAACGCTGGCGGGACCTGCGCCAGCAAGGTATCGCCGCGCCCAGGATCCACGACCTGAGCGAGCTCGCGGGCTACGTGTATGAGTCAGGCTGGTTTATCGGCAACGATTCCGGCATCGGGCATCTTGCGTCGAATCTCGGCATTCCATCTGTGAGTGTGTTCCGGCGCAGGAATGTGTCGGAAAAATGGCGGCCGGCCTGGGGTAATGTCGAAGTGGTGCTGCCGTGGCAATGGGTGCCGAGCGCATTCCTGAAGAACAAATGGTGGCGTCATACGCTGACCTGCGCCCGCGTGCTCGCTGGATTCGACAGGATCGTGCGCCGGCAGACGCTTGGGGTGCATCGTGTGGAGGAGGTGGAAAGGCACGAGTCGCGGGCGAGCGTCGCGCAACTGGAGGTCGAGACGCTTCGATGATTTGTCTTACGATCGACGCGACGAAATTTCAAAAGTCCGGTCGATTCCTACATGAGGCTGCCGGTCCTTGCGTGGCCCTTCCGACGGGACGCCCGCCTGCGAGCGGTGTGTGCGCCTGAGCACACTCGGCATTGATCCTGCTTCAGGCGAACGTTCGCCGTCCGCCGCAAACCGTTAATATCTGTTTCGAGCGATTTGCTTTTGTCTTCTGATGCGACCCGACCGTGCCCAACACAGACCCTTCCGACTACTGCCTGACGTGCGGTAATCCGCTGCCCTCGTCCGATACCGCCTGCACGCGCTGCAACGGCGTGTCCGCAAGCGGCGCCATGATCGAGCCGCATTTGTCCGGCACGGCCGCCGCAGGAACAGCCGTCCTGAGCGCCGCCGATGAAGCCACCCTCCCTGACCGCTTCGCGCAAAAGCGCGCCTCGATGGACTCGGCCTACCCAAGCGTCGAAGAGCCTGAACTGTATGACGAAGGCGCACCGGTCGCGACGGGAAGCGGGTCCGGCCGTGCACTCAGGCGCGCGGGGATTGGCGCGGCCCTCGTCGCGCTGCTGGCCGGCGGTTTGTACCTTGCCTTCGGCCCGACTCCCGGGCGTGGCGACTCGGAACTGACAGAAGCTGTCGCGCAGGACAGCATTCCGCACCTTGCGCCCGATCGGCTTATCGACGCGCCTTTCAGCACCAAGACCGCGTCGCTCGACCTGGCAGGCACCGTCGATGCCGCCAGGCTCTCCATGGTGCGTGGCGAATTGCGCGACGCCCGCACGCGCCTTTCGATGCTGCCAGCCAGTGAAAGCAAACGCGGCGACGTCCGTCAGATCACGAACGAGTTGATCCAGCGCGAACTTGCGCGGGATGCGGCGATGGGTCTTGCACGCGCATGCGAAAAAGCCGGCGATACACCGTGCGTGCTTCGAGCCGCGGGCGATGCTTTGGCCAGCGACGTCTCGGATTCGGAAGCGCGCGACATGCTGCTGCGCGCGGTGGCACAAACCGGTACGCCTGCCGGCGAACCCGCGATCATCGCGCCTGCAGCGGGTGTCAGCGTGACTGCGAGCCGGCGCGCGGACACGGCGAGATTGATTGCACGCAGACGTGCTACCGAGCGGCTCACCTTCCGCCGCGAAACCCAGTCGTTCGCCAACATCAGCGACATCTACTCGAAGCCTTGACGGACATCACGGAAGGCTTGGAGTCTCTTCAGGCGAGTTTGGTGACCGCGAGCGTCTGAATTGCGTCGTCGGCCTTCCTCGTCGTGCCGCCGGTTCTGCTCAACCATGCGTCCGGTACGAGGGAGCGACGCCCAAACCAATGCTGTCTTTCGGCGCATGCTGTTGCGGCCAGGTCGCGCCAGTGTCGCGCGCCTGAAGGTCGTTCATGAATTTAAAGCACCGCAAACGGCGTGAACAATTGCGAGATATTCTCCTGCTTCTCAAGGGTCCAGAACATTTGCAGTGCCTCTTGAGTGCGCGCGTCGCCAATTCGCGATGCCACGTTTTTGCGGAACTTCAATTCAAAGTCGTGCCGCTGCATCGGTCGCGTGGCGAAGCCGGGAATATCATCGACGCGTCGCGTGAAAGTGCGTCCATCGTCGCAAGTCGCTGTCACGATTGTCGCGTAGTACTTCGGGTACAGCTTCGTCAAAACCGGATCTTCCACGACCTTGATCTTCTGCATGAACGCGCGGATAGCCGGATCGTGCAGCGCTTTGTCGCTAAAGCTCGCGTGGCTGATGTCGCCATCGAACATGGCTCTTGCAGTCACGTACGGGAGACTGTGATCGGCGGTCTCGCTGGTGTCGGGCGTCCATTTTTGAGGGTCCATACCCGCTGAGAAGTAACCTTCATGGGAGGTCCGGATCTCGACATTCGTCACACGCGACAGATTCCCGACCTGCTTCGCCACGTCTATGCCTGCCGCAATGGCTGTCTGCGTGAGCGCCTGTGACGGGTAGAACTTGACCGAGCAATCGTTGATGCGAAAAGGGCGGCCCTTGCCGCCAAAAGTACTCGTGTCGATGGTGAACGGCCCGGACACCTGCTTGAAGAATCCGGCATCGCCCTCGAAGATGGGAGCAGGTCCAGTCAGGCCTTCCCGCGCCAGTGCGGCAGAGAATACGCCGTTGCGCGCGGCGTCGGCATCGGCGAGTCCCTTCCAGTTCGACATGGTCTGCACCCGCGTCTGGTTCAGCGCGAGATGGCCGTTGATTGCAAGGCTGACTGCCTGCGCGAGCTGCGCTGCCGAAAGCTTCATCAGCTTGCCTGCCCCGAGCGCCGCGGCGGGCAGGCTGTAGATCGGATGGTCCCAGCCGCGCGAGCTGAGCGATGCCGCGTCCATCAAGCGGCAATCGATTTCGTACGCTATGACGATCGCGAGGATCAGGTCGCGTCCATTTGCGTGTTCCGCCTCTGCCTGAGCGAGACAGGCCGACACGTTGTCGCTCGGATGGCCGATCTCCTTGCCCGCATAGACATCGTTCAGGTCGTAGTAGCGAATCGCGGCTCCGTTGGCGAAGGTCGCAAGATCCGGCGAGGCGCGACGCGACGTGCCGAGTACAGTCGACCCCGCTGCATCGCCCGCACCGGCGAGGGCGACCTTGCGCGCGATTGTCACCGGCCCTTCGCCTAGCGCCGCAACGCCGCATCCGAGCGCGTCGGCGAGGTGTGTCCTGACAGCTTCGATGGTCTGTTCATCGAGGTCCTCGTAGCGCAGTGCTGCCGTGTAAGCAGCGAGCTGCTCTGCAATCGAGGTGGCGGCCGGCGCACCAGCGGCAAACGACGATTGCAGCGCGGTGCCGCTGACCGCAAGCGCGCCAAGCGATTTGATGAAATGACGGCGATGCATGCATCGTCTCCTGTTATTTGTTATGACCGCACAGTGCGGTGTTGCACTACACCAGCAGCAGTAACGCAGCGCCGTACACCAGTGCGCCCACCACAAACGTCACCGCGGTATAGCCGAGCACACGCTGCACGCCGATGCCGGCCATCGCGACCACCGGCGCAGCCCAGAATGGCTGTAACATGTTCGACACTTGTTCGCCCATGGCGACGGCCATTGTTGTTGCCGGCACCGACGCATGCAGCGCGATGGCTGCAGGCACGACGAACGGTCCTTGCACAGCCCAGTGACCGCCGCCGCTTGGAATGAAGAACGTGACGATCAACGAGCACACATAGCTCCAGAACGGAAGCGTGTGTGCATTCGAAATCGCGATGAAGAAATGCGAAATCACGTCGGGCAATCCGGTCGCGTCCATCATTCCCATGATCCCGCCGTACAGCGGGTACTGGAGCATCATGGAGCCGGTCTGCTTTGCAGCGTTCTTCACGGCATCGGCGTATGCGAGCGGATATCCATGCAGGATCACGCCGCCTATGAACATGACGAAGATCACGCCGTTCACGCCTGAAAACGGCAGGTTCTCGATGCGCGCCAACACGAAAAACGCGATGCCCGCCACACCGACGAATGCGCTGCCGATCCAGGAATATTCGATCCAGCGCGCGAAGCTGAGCGGGCCGGCCGGTCGTTCCCGCTTCGGCGCGTCAGGATGCTTCGTCATGTCGAGCACCACCGAATCCTCGGCGGATGGCTTGAGCCACGCAAACACAAATGGCATTGCGACCAGCATGATGATCGTCGGCACGAGGTTGAAGCGCGTGAACACGGTGCTGCTCAATGGCAGCACTTGTCCGGTCAGCTTCTGCACGACGTTCATCGAACTGCCGGCCGTGGACTGCGCGAGCGCGATCGAGCCTGACATGCCCGTTGCCCAAACGACCCAGCCCGAAAAACCCGCCGCAACGATCCATGCAAAGTCGACACGCATGCGCTTCGCGACTTCGCGCGCCAGCAATGCGCTGATGACGAGCCCCAGGCCCCAGTTGCAGAACGATGCGACCGCGACGAGCAAAAACGTAAGCGCCGCCGCCTGGACCGGCGTGCGCGCGACCGAGACCAGCGCCTTGAACATGCGCTGAACAAGCGGCGCGTGCGCAAACGCGTGTCCTGTCACGAGCACCAGCGTGATCTGGAACGCGAACGTCAGGATGTCGAAGAAGCCCTTGTACCAACCCCCGATCAGGTGCGAGGCCGACGCACGCGGCCCGAATGCCGCCGACAATACCGCGACCGCGGCGGTAATCAGGATCGCGAGGACAAACGGGTCGGGGATGATCCGTTCGAAGAGCCTGACCGTCGCTTCGGTGAAACGCGTCTTGCGCTCGATGGGTGTTGCGGCAGCAGGTTTCATCGTTTATCTCTTGATTTTTTGTAGGTCGCGCGTTCTTTGGGCGCTGGGAAATGGAAGACTCAGGATTTTGATACCGGATCCTCTTGATTCGGAAAGTCATACAGCGCGGCTGCGTTGTCCACCAGGATGCGGTCGCTGACCGCAGTATCCTCGGTCCATGTATCGAGCAGATCGAGCAGCCGCGTGTCATCGGGCTTGTGTGACTCTGTCACGTGCGGCCAGTCGCTGCCCCAGACGACGCGATCGGGCAGCGCGCCAATCCATGCACGTGCGACCGGTGCAGTATCGGCATAGTCATCGGCGAGCCCCACGCGAGAGTCGAGATACGGTCCGGAGAGCTTGACCCAGACGCGACCCGATTCGGCCAGATCACGCACGATATTGAACGCGGGATGTGAAGCACCGTCGGGTAATGGCAGACGCGCGAGATGATCGAACACGATTGCGGATGGCAGGCGTGCAAGCATCGCCCGGTGCTCGACGATCTGCGCAGCGGTCCAGTGCAGTTGCACGTGCCAGCCGAGTTCCGCGACGCGTTGCGCGAGTGGCTCGACCATATCGAAGCGGACGGCGGCATTGGCCGGGGTGTAAAGCGTGAAACGGATACCCCGAACGCCGCCATTGTGAAGTTGTTCGAGTTGTGCGTCCGTCACTTGAGGCGTCAGCACGCCGACACCGCGCGTTCGTTCGCGGCCAAGCGCCTGGATTGCATCCAGCGTGACGCGGTTGTCGGAGCCATAATTGCGCGGCGTTACGACTACGGTGCGGGCCGTGCCGGTCTGCCGCTGTACCTCGAGATAATCCGCAGCGCTCGCGCGATCCGGGAAGTTTGCCTGGCTTGCGCCATCCGCGAGGAAGCGGCGGTCGTACACGTGCATGTGCGAATCGCACGCGCCTGCAGGGGCTCGGCGCCCGGCGGGTTGCGCGTTATCTTTACGCGACTGCGAGTTCATCATCGTCTCCGTTTTATATGTCGGGCGTGCCGCCCTGTCACTG
This sequence comes from uncultured Caballeronia sp., assembly GCF_964243625.1. NCBI lineage: Bacteria > Pseudomonadati > Pseudomonadota > Betaproteobacteria > Burkholderiales > Burkholderiaceae > Caballeronia > uncultured Caballeronia sp. The sequence goes on along the minus strand of NZ_CAXTGZ010000169.1, from coordinate 2,542 downwards.
ACACCGCGCTGCACTCTCTCCCTACAGCACCGCGCGTTTCGCACGCAGCGCCGCGATTTCGTCATCGCTCAGACCTGCGTCGCGCAGCACCGCATCCGAATGCTGGCCGAATGCAGGAGCGGCTTGCGGCGTATGCGCTGTCGCGTCTCCTGCTTTATCGCCGAAACGGATCGGATGCTGAAAGCCGCGGTAACGTCCGACGCCGGGATAGTCGTAGGTGGCCACCATGTCCTCCGCAAGCACCTGCGGATCGTCGAACATGTCTTCGATGGTGCGCGCGGCCGAGCACGGCACCGCGTCGCCGAACAGCGCTTCCCATTCCAGTGCGCTACGCGCTGTCAGCGCCTGGTGCAATTTCGGTACGATTTCATCACGATGCATCGCGCGCTTGCGCACCGAGTCGTAGCGTTCGTTTTCTGCAAGTGCGCTGAGCCCGGTTTTCTCACACAGTGCCTGCCAGAAGTGTGGCGTGTTCGCCGAGATATACAGGTAGCCTTCGCGAGTCGGATGGATGCCTGTGATGCCGCCCGAACGCATATCGCGGCCAACGTCTTTCGGTTCGCTGTCGGCCCAGATCATCCGCGCTGATTGCATCGTGAGCGCGCTGCGCAGCAGCGATACACCAACGTACTGCCCCTCGCCGGTACGCTCGCGCTCGAAAAGCGCGGAAGACACGCCCGCCGCGACGAGCGCCGCAGCGTAGTAGTCAACCACCGAGCCGTAGAGGATTTCCGGCGGCCCTTCGCTCGGGCCTTGCAGTGCACACATTCCGCTCATCGTTTGCAGGACCTGGTCATAGCCGGCCTTGTCCTTCTTCGGGCCGGTCTCGCCATAGCCGGTGACTGCGCAATAGATCAGCCGCGGATTGATCTGGCGAAGCTGTTCGAATGCAATGCCGAGACGCGGCGGCACGTTGGGGCGGAAGTTGTGCACCAGCACATCGGCGGTTTTGACGAGTTGCATCAGCACGTTGAGTGCCTCTGCTTGCTTCAGGTCAAGGACCAGACCGCGCTTGCCACGGTTCACACCCAGGAAGGCGCGACTTTCGGCTTCGAGGGTGGACGGATATTTGCGCAGATTGTCGCCAGCAGGCGGTTCGATCTTGACGACATCGGCGCCCTGGTCCGCGAGCAGTGTGCATCCGTACGGACCTGCAATGTAAGCGCTCAAGTCGAGCACGCGAATTCCCGATAGCGGGCCTGTCGTGCCGGTCGTGGCTGCGTGAGGCGAATGTTCCATGTGTGGCTCCATCGGTTCCCGGTTCGACGTGGCGGATTCAGTGATCATTCAGCAGGCCAAGGCGTTCAGCATCACGGACCAGTGCGCGCGCGCGTTCGAAGAACGGCGGATCGATCATCTTTCCATCCACCACGTACGCACCGACGCCGCGTGCTTCGGCGTCGCGTGCCGCGTCGAGGACGCGCAACGCATGGGCGATCTCCTCGTCGGAAGGACGGAAGATTTCGTTGGCGAGCGCAATCTGGCTTGGATGGATGCAGCTCTTGCCGAGAAAACCCATCGACCGGGCGAGTTGTGCTTCGGCACGGAAACCCTCCTGGTCCTTGATGTCGGCGAACGCGGAATCGTAGGCGAACACATTCGCTTCGCCGGCCGCAATGCGCAAGCCGAACATGGCCTGCTGAATGGCAACTGCTTCGCGACGCGCAATACCGAGCGGCTCGAACAGATCGCCCAAGCCGAGTTGCAAGCCCGCGACGCGCGGGTGCGCAGCGGCAAGCTGGGCGGCGTGGCGTAATCCTTTGGGTGTTTCAATGTTAAGCAGCAGCCTGATCGGTGTGGTTACGCCGTTGGCCCCTTCGGCGCGCTCGAGCACATCGGCGGCAGCGCGCACGTCGTCGACCGACTCCGCTTTTGGCAGATTGATCAGATCAAGGCCGCGCTGTGCGATGGCATCGATGTCCGCATTGAAATAAGGGGTGTCGAGCGCGTTTACACGCACTATCAGTACCTTATTGGCGGCAGCGATGAGATCGGAGCGTAGCAGTTCGCTCAGTGCAGCCCGTGCTTGCGGCTTGCGTTCGGGCGCAACCGCGTCTTCGAGGTCGAATGAAACTGCATCGGCGGCGCTGGCTAAAGCCTTGCTGAACAACTCGGGTCGCGAGGCTGGCACAAACAGTTTGCTTCTCATGTCTCCGCTCTGATCTATTTGAATTATCACGATCCAGTCTAAGTCCTGAATGAATTTAGATAAACTATCCGAACCTATCTTCAAAAGATGCAGAATCTATCTTTATGGACATCGCTTTTCTCGCGAATTTCTTATTGGTTGCCGACAGTGGTTCTATCGCGGAAGCAGCGCGCCGGATCGGGATAACACCGGCTGCGGTGGCCCAGCAGGTCCAGTCGCTGGAACGCGCATTCGGGGCCGAACTACTGGTTCGCTCGGGGCGCACGGTCATGCCTACGGAAGCCGGCTATCGCGTGATCCAGCGCGCGCGCAGCCTGGTGCACGACTTTTCGGAGTTGAAGGCGTTCGCGCTCGAAGACGACGCGGCGGGCGAACTGCGGATCGGCACGATTA
>NZ_CAXTGZ010000168.1:0-10801 GCF_964243625.1 uncultured Caballeronia sp. | reverse complement strand
CGGCGAGGACGGCATCACGAAGGGCATCCGCGTCAAGACGTCGTCGTTCACGCGTCATCACGTGAACGTGTCGATGGTGCGCGCCAAGGCGTCCGGCTGGTATGTGAACTCGATCCTGGCCAATCAGGAAGCCATCACAGACGGTTACGATGAAGCGCTGCTGCTCGACGTCGACGGCTACGTGTCGGAAGGCTCCGGCGAAAACTTCTTCCTGGTGAACAACGGCAAGCTGTACACGCCGGACCTGGCTTCGTGCCTCGACGGCATCACGCGCGACACGGTGATCACGCTCGCACGCGACTTCGGCATTCCGGTGATCGAAAAGCGCATCACCCGCGACGAGGTCTACACCTGCGACGAAGCGTTCTTCACCGGCACGGCCGCCGAAGTCACGCCGATCCGCGAGCTGGACAATCGCACTATCGGCGAAGGCAAGCGCGGTCCGATCACGGAGAAGCTGCAAAGCGCGTTCTTCGATATCGTGAGCGGCAAGAACGAGAAGTACGCGGACTGGTTGTCGACGGTCAAGTAAGGCGGCCAAGCGAATATCTCGGCGGACCGGCGAAAAGCCCGTTCGCCGCGTCCCCAGAATAGAACGTAGAAACGAACCCGAACGAGATTCCTCATGAGCGAACTGAAGGAAATGCCGCTGGTGCAGTTGTCGGCCAAAGACGTGCCGGCGTTCTGCCCAAATCCGAATATGCCGCGCTGGAGCACGCATCCGCGCGTGTTCCTCGATATCTCGCACGGCGAAGCGCGCTGCCCGTATTGCGGCACGCGCTACAAGCTGAAAGACGGCGAAACGATCAAAGGCCATTGAGCGCGCTGCTCGGCCCAAGCCGGTTTCACGAAGCGCTCGGGCAATCCGATCCGCGGCTCCAATCTGGTCGCGGGCTGAATCGCGCTTGCACGCGCGTGCTTTGCTTGATGGCATCCACGGGCAAAACACCGCACATCGACGTCCGGCGCACTGCGCGCGGGACGCCAACCACCCCATTTGCACCGACCCGCCTCGCCAAGACAGCGTGTGCTGCGTCATTTTCGAGATTGGAATTTAATTAGATGCGTCGCGCGTTGGTTATCGCCCCGAACTGGATTGGTGACGCATTGATGGCGCAGCCGCTGTTCTCGCTGCTCAGGAAACTGCACCCACGGATTGTCATCGACGCCGTCGCGCCCGCCTGGGTCGCGCCCGTGCTGGAGCGCATGCCCGAGATCCACGATGTCTACGCCACCGATCTCGCGCACGGCAAGCTGCAGATGCTGCGCCGATGGCAACTCGCGAGCGACCTGCGCGACGTGGGCTACGACGCGGCGTACGTGCTGCCGAACTCGTTCAAGTCGGCGCTGATCCCGTTCATGGCGGGCATCAACCTGCGCGTTGGCTACAAAGGCGAAAGCCGCTACGGCCTGCTCAACGTGCGGCATGCCAATCCGCCGAAAGACCAGCGCCCGCCGATGGTCAGCCAGTACGCCGCACTCGCCTATGCACCGGGCGCAAAGCTGCCGTGGCTGCAGGAAAACGCCACGGTTCCCATGCCCGTGCCACGCCTCGATCTCGACCTGAACGAAGCTGCACGCGTCTCCACGCGCTTCAATCTCGATACCCGCGCGCCGCTCGTCGTGTTCTGCCCCGGCGCCGAGTTCGGTCCGGCCAAACGCTGGCCGCCGGAGCATTTTGCGTCTCTGGCGCAGTTCATCGCGCAGTCGTTCCCGTATGCCCGAATCGTCGCGCTCGGCTCGCCCAAAGACGCGCCGCTCGCGCAGGCGATTGCGGACCGCGCGCCGAACGTGCGCAACCTGTGCGGCCAGACGTCTTTGGGCGAAGCGTGCGCGCTGATCTCGCGTGCGAGCGCCGTGGTCACCAACGATTCCGGCCTGATGCATGTCGCAGCCGCGCTGCGCCGCCCGCTGGTCGCGGTGTTCGGCTCGACCGACCCGCGCCACACGCCGCCCCTCTCCGATCTCGCAAAGGTACAATGGCTGCACCTCGAATGCAGTCCGTGCTTTGCCCGTGAGTGTCCGCTGGGTCACCTGAACTGCCTGCGCGAGCTCGGCGCGGATCAGGTTTTCGGCGATCTGCGCGGCATGCTGATGACGCAACGTAGTTGACTCAAGTAGTTGACGCAACGTAGTTGACGCCTGCGACATGCCAATGCCACCCAAGCGGGGGCATGCTTTTGAAACTTGACCGAACCGTGGCGTTTTTTGTCCGCAAAACACTGGACGCCGTGCATCGAACGTTAGAGACCCACTAGCCATGCCACGTTTTGCCCGCCTCTTCGAAGCCGCCGCCGATACCCTCAACGCCTACTACCAGGCCGTCGCGGAGGGCAATGTCGACAGCGTGATGGCGCTGTGGATCGACGAGGAATTCGCCACGTTCATCTGTGCGGACGGCTCGCACCTGAGCGGCCTGGACAGCATACGCGCGGGTCTTGCAACGCAACTCGAAAACCTGCCGATCACAGTCGAGCCGCTCGATATCCGTGTCTACGACAGTCTCGGCACCGTGGTCTACGCGATCGCCGAAGCGCATCAGTCCACCGAGCCCGGCAGCACGCCCGCCATGGTTTTCAGCACCTACGTGATGGTTCACGAACGTGGGGAATGGCGCATAGCACATATCCACGCGAGTGCGATGCCAGACGAAGCGGCCGGCCAGGTTGCTGCCAAGATGCGTCATGGACAGGGTCCGCTGCACTGAAATGGAATTCGCGGGCGCGGCAAGCTGGAACGCTTTTATCAGTGGCTTGGGGATTGCCGTCCTCGATGTACCGATGCTCCGACCGCACCTCGTTTGATAACGCGCCATGAAACGCGATTCATCTCACCTCATTGCTCCCGGCCCGGCGCGCGCGACGGCATCGGAAACTGACGCGCCCGACTCTGCCCTCGACGCGCTCGTCGATCCAATAATCGATCTGCTGTACCGGGCGCCGCGATGGCTGCCGAGCGCTCACGCCCAAACCATCGTGCCCGCGTTGTTCGCCCGCCGGCCGATGGTCCAGTACAAACGAGAACGATGGACCACGCCGGATGGCGATTTCATCGACCTGGACTGGCTCGACAGTGCTGTAGACACCGCAAGGCCTCAAGCCAAGGCACCGCTTTTCGTGCTGTTCCACGGTCTGGAAGGCAGTTCCGATTCCCATTACGCGCGTGTGCTGATGGCCGAAGCGAAGGCGCGCGGCTGGCATGGCGTCGTGCCGCATTTTCGCAGTTGCAGCGGTTCGATGAACCTCCTGCCACGCTTCTACCATCTCGCCGACAGCGCCGAAGTCGACTGGGTCCTGCGCCGGCTCAAGGCGCAACACAATGGGCCGGTCGTTGCGGCGGGTGTATCGCTGGGAGGCAACGTGTTGTTGCGATGGCTCTGCGAGCAGGAACAGGACGCCACAGCCGTTCTGGACGCCGCCGCCGCCATCTCCGCGCCGCTCGATGTCCACGCGGGCGGCCACGCAATATCGCAGGGATTCGGCATGGTCTACACGCGCAGTTTCCTCAAGACGCTCAAGCGCAAGGCGCTCGCCAAGCTCGAACAATACCCGGGCCTTTTCGACCGCGACGCCATGCTCGCCGCGCGCACCATGCACGCATTCGATAACGCCGTCACTGCACCCCTCCACGGTTTCCGCGATACCGACGACTACTGGACCCGCGCCACCACGCGGCCTTTCTTGCCGCAGATCGCTGCGCCGACGCTTGTCCTCAACGCCCGCAACGATCCGTTCCTGCCGGGGCGCGTGCTGCCATCGGCGACGGAAGTATCGGCCACCGTCACGCTCGATCAACCCATGCACGGCGGCCACGTCGGGTTCATGACCGGGCCGTTTCCGGGGCGTATCGACTGGTTGTCGCAGCGGGTTTTCGGTTATTTGCAGACGCACGTGAAGCAGGCAGCACCAGCATCAGCACCAGCACCCACTACGGATTCCACGCATGGATGAGATCGTCAAGCAGGCGCTGGCCAAATGGCCGAACGTTCCGCATTGCACTGGATGGCTGCTGCTCGACCGGCGCGGCCAGTGGCGCATGCGCGACGACGCCGCGCAAGCCGCGAATCTGCCTGGCGATATCATCCGCCACGACGCGCTCCTCGGCTTCATCAACCGCAATTACGCCGCCGATGACGCCGGCCAGTGGTTCTTCCAGAACGGCCCGCAGCGCGTGTATGTGGAGTTGGGGTACACGCCGTGGATCGTGCGACTGTCCGAGGCGAATGGCGCGCTCAAGCTGACGGATCACGCGGGTGGCGGGTTCGAACCATCCGAAGCGTGGCTGGATGACCAAGGGAACATACTCTTCTCGGATTCGACGCGCGTCGCCGCCTTGCACGATCACGACCTGGATCTGTTTTCATCGAATGCGGAACTCGATGAAAACGGCGGCGTTTTTCACTTCGCGCCGGGCGTCGATCTAACGCTGCAACGCATTGCGCGCAACGATGTGGCGGAACGTTTCGCCTTCGTCACCAGTCCTGCAGCCAGGGCAGCGGCGGCCTAACTGTCGTCCTTCTCCATCTCGCGCTCTTCCTTGTAGCGCGTTTCGAAATCGCGCAGCCGCGCGGATATCGTCGATAAATCGTAGAAACCCGCGTTTTTCAGATCGCGCGCCGCCTGCAATTGCCGGATAGCCGATGGCCACGCGCCGTCGAGCGCCAGCTTCTCCGCCATCGCACGATGCTGCTGCATTGCGTCGTTCGCGCCCGCGCTCGCCTGCGCCAGGTAACGCCACCAGTCAGGCTGATTCGGGTCGTCGCGGGTTTCGCGGCGCGCCAGCGCCTGAGCTTCCGTAAAACGACGCGCGGACAACAACGCCTGCAAATGCGTTTCGATAGCCGCGTGCGATGCAGGCCAGCGCTCCTGGGCGATATCGGCGAGATGGATGGCTTCGTTGTCGTGACCGGCGAGGCGCGCGATATCCGCGGCGAGGACATCGAGGCTCGGCGATCTGCGATCCTGCGGACGTTTTGCGGCGATGGTGCCGAGGTTCACCACGGTGGCTGGCGTTTTTCCAGCGTTCAGCGATGCCAGCGCGGCGCTCGCCGGAGACGCGACATCGATTGATGACGTGGATGGAAGCGGGTTGCTGACGTGGGCAACCATCGGCGCCTTCTGTTCCGCCGAAGCCGGACGGTCCTCCTGCGCGGGCTCGGCATCGAACACTTTGCGCGCCTCGGCGAGCGATGCGTTCGCGGCATCGTAATCGCGCTGCAGCGTCTGCGCGAGCGCGATCCCATACCAGTTAGCGGCCACGTTCAGCGCAGTCTGATCCTCGATTTCCGAGCGCAGCCGGGTGGCGACATCGCGATATTCACTCGTCGAATTCGCCTGCAGCACGCGGGCACGCGCCCTGACAAAACCGTATTCCGGCTCCTGCCGCGGCTGACGATACGGCACCCGGCGCGCACGGTCTTCCATGTCGGCCATGCGCTCGCCCGTCAGCGGATGCGTTCGCAGATACGGCGGCACGCCGTTATCGCCCATCGCGGTCCGGTCGAGCCGCGCGAAAAACGAGACCATTGCGTACGGATCGTAGCCGGCCGCGCTCAGCATCTGGAAGCCGACGCGGTCCGCCTCGTGCTCCGCCGAGCGCGAGAACCGCAACTGGTTATCAAGCGCGAACGCCTGGCCGCCCATCGCGATGCCCATCCCCAGGTCGCCGCTGTGCGCCACCACGCCCGCGAGCACGCCGAACAGCATGGCCGCGAGCGCCGCATAACCACTGCGCTCGCTCGAACCGATCATCCGTGCGATATGCCGTTGCAGCACGTGTCCCATCTCGTGCCCGATCACCGATGCCAGTTCCGACTCCGTCTGGCTCGTCGCAATCAATCCGGTATTCACACCGATAAAACCGCCGGGCATCGAGAACGCGTTGATCTGCGGATCGCGCACGGGAAAGAGATCGAAGTCCGGCAGATAACCGCCGATGTACTGCGTCGCCGCAGCCGCCGACAAACGCGCCGCCACCGAGTTGAGGTAATCGCGGATGAGCCAGTCATCGAGGTAATCGGGGTCGCGCCGCAGATCGCGCATCAGGCGCTCGCCGAGACGGCGCTCGGCTTGAGGGGTGAGCGCGCCGCCGGAACCATCGCCGAGATCGGGGAGCTGGAGCGCGTTCATGGATGCCTGCAGTCCCGCTTTTTCGCCCGGACGGTTGGCGAAGCGCGCCGCGGCGCCGCCGTAGAGGCCGAAGACGTTGGCATCGATGGTAGCGGTCGGCGTGGTCAGTGCGTCGCCGGACGGCGGTGCGGATGCCGATGCTGATGCCAACGCCGATGCCGTTGGCGCCGCTGTCTGCGCGAACGCGCCGGGAGGCAGGCCCACGGTCAGGCACAACACGGCGGCGATCAGGCGGTTTGGACGCATGGCAAACTTGCTATACGGTTGGCCGGGGCGGCGGTCACGATCGGCTGGAAAAGCTTATCGTAGCAGCGTGAGCGCGCACGGACCACCCGCCTGGATCGCCGCACGCCGCTGGTATGATGAGCGCCCGATGCAAGGAGAATTCATGTCCGGACTTACACATTTCGATGCTTCTGGCGAAGCGCACATGGTCGATGTCGGCGACAAAAGCGAAACCCGGCGCATTGCCGTTGCACGCGGTTCCATCGCGATGCTGCCCGCCACGCTCGCGCTGATCCGCGACGGCAAGGCAAAGAAAGGCGACGTGCTGGGTGTCGCGCAAATCGCCGCGATCCAGGGCGCGAAGCGCACGTCGGATCTGATTCCGCTATGCCATCCGCTGGCGCTGACGCGCGTGGCGGTGGATTTTTCCATCGATGAGACATTGCCCGGCGTGCATTGCGAAGTGCGGGTCGAGACGGTTGGAAGAACCGGCGTGGAGATGGAAGCGCTGACGGCCGTGCAGATCGGTTTGCTGACGGTTTATGACATGTGCAAGGCGGTAGATCGCGGGATGACGATCACCGACGTTCGCGTCATGGAGAAGCACGGGGGGAAGTCGGGGGATTGGGTGGCGACACCTTAATCGGACAGAGATACATATACAGCCTCGCTACTGACTCGAAGGAAACTTCCTATGCTTGATCTCACGCGTTCCGGTGGGGCCAGGCAAAGAATTCGCCCGGACATTCACGGTTTATTCTGAAGACGCCTGAGTAAGAGCTTCCTGAACCAGGGTTTTAAGGACTTCGGTTCTAGCTTCAGTCATTTGCACTTGGCAGTTAATGCGCTCAATTTCAAAAGTCGCAGCGCCAGACGCGCCGGTATCCAATGCCTTTAACTTACATCCGTTTTCTCGTTGAGCAAGCCAAAGGCGTTGCTCAGGAAGTAGAGTCTGCCTCCACTCTCTACTGCCCGTATTCCATACAACATTCAACGCGTTGTTCGCCGCCTTGATATCAGCCCGCGCTTTTCGTAAAGCCGCATCGGTTTGAGCAATCTGCGCTTGATCGATCTCCGTCTGCCGCTGGTTTTCCTTTAACGCTTGCGATTGATCCTGCTGGATACGTTCCGCCTTCTGTGACTCTAGCGCATTCTTCAACATAGACTGTCCGACTAGCGCCGAAACGAAGATCACGGCAGCGTTTTGGTCATTCAAGCTCCCATAGACCTTTTGCCCGTCGTCAGTCCGTTGGACGCTATAGTCGAGTGACGATTTCACTGTATCGGCGTCAAAGTCCACCCCAGATTGCAATGCCTGTTGGTGAGAGTCGTTAAGCGACAGCATGCTTCGAACGGCATCTGCGTTGTTGATGATCTCAGTGGGAACGTTTAGCCTGAGCGTTGCGGAACAAAATTTCTTAGTGCTGTTTGGATCTGTCTTCGTCGTCAGCACGTCCTCTATATGGATAGAGACGTTTCCGGAGTTCGCCCGTATCAGTGCACTATCCACATTGGTAGCGGTGCCCGTTGCTTGAGCAGCAAGATTTGCTGTAACGTGCTTGTTTATCTCGTCCCGCAGAATAGATGTAATCACCGACTTCGAGCTTTCGCCATTACAGGCAATTTCTTGTTTAGGTAGACATGCCGCTGAGGTCGAATTTTCGCCGTTACAAGAGATTTCTGATTTTTTTGAACATGCGGTGAGCGCAAGAACAACCACAAGCGGTACAAGCCTTTTCATTTCTTTCTCAGCTCTAAGTTGAGTCCAATTAGCTGGAAGTCTTATGATTTTCATAAGCACCCCTAGCAGACGGACGACACCTTGCACCACGGGTTTCTATGCGTCAACGCCGAGCGAGAAATCAGCACACATTTTGACGTTTCTAATATACAGAACCGCCGTTTGCTTCGAGGCATCGAATGCATCGCCAATGCGACGCAGGTGAGCACCATCACAATTACGCCGGAATAGGTTTTTAGTCGTTCCTCAACGCAGAAAAAACACGCTTGACAGCGTCTTTATCTTCGCCAAAATGCGCTTCTCTATGATGAGAAGGACATAGGCATACGACGTTCTCGATTGTGTCGAAGCCACCTTCTGCCAACGGTTGAATGTGATGGACCTCGCAATACGGCTTGTGATTCCTGCCGATAAAATTGGAATGGGTGCAACCCGGAACTTCACACTCAAAATTCGCCCTTGTCTTTGCTATCGCTATAACCCACGGATTCCGTTCGAATACCGTGCGTTTTGCAGCGCGCGCAGATGGACGGGCATCATCGGTTATAAGCTCTTTCTGCGTCTCATATTTCAAGATGAGGTCTTCATACGATCGATTACTTAGCGCGTCCGCTTGTCGATCGATTGCCTCTTCCAACGCCATGGCATCTGGTGCCAAGACTTTAGCCGACTGCGTCGTTTCCCACAATCTAGCGAACTCGGCTCGAACAGCGGCTTCGTTCAGTACTTGCGTCTCGGAATCAAAAAACTCTTCCCACACCTTTCGATCTGTGAGGCCAGCGCCATCCATGCCCTTGCGAGGATCACGTGGATCAATGCTTCGAAAGTTCATGACCTTGTTATAAACGCCCGTCACGGCACGGCCGGTTATGAGCGAAACCGTAGCTACTGGCGAGCCAGGAAGCTTCGAAATAGGGATTTGCAACGTCTCAACATAGGCCCACAGACCAGCAAGTGACTCACTCCGGCTCCAGTGCTGACCCACGCGTGCCCACATCTGTGCCAATCGAGCTGCTTCCTTGCCTGGCAAATCCAAATAACCATCAGCCACTTGAACAAGCGCGGGAATGCTCGACAATATCGGATCGTCGTCCAACCATTGATTTAGGATTTGCTCACGCTTATCGCTGATCTTGATGATTGTCAGCCAAACTCGGGGAGCGTCGATCTGCTCCTCGTCTTCGTCGGGCCAGAATTCAGAACCTATTGCACCGGACGCCATTGACCGAATGGGAGAGCTAATTACTGCCTCCGCAAAAATGCCACTTTTTGATTCGTTATCGGCGCCTGCTATCCAGATGTAGACGCGATCGCCTACGCTGGTTTGTTCCAAATGAGGGGGAACGGGCCAAGACAAAACGCTTGGCCGCGTTGCTCGGAATTGTTCTAAGTCGAACTGCTTAAAAGCTACTTGAAAGATCCAATTCCGCATTTTGCTTATTACGCCCCAAAATTATTGCCGTGAGCGTAACGGCAATTTGAGACTGCGGAAATCTCGACCGAGAGAAAGATCGCTTAAGTAATTGGACTAACGTGGCTGCGAGAGGAGAGGTTCGGACTTTCCGCATACTCAGGTCGTCCAGACCACCGTACGAAAAACGCGCTTCTCAATCATCCCCATCATCGTCGTCACTATCATCGGTTGCCGGAGATGCCGGCAGACCATACAACTTCACCAGCTCCGCCTTGAATCCGGCGAGCGGCTTGCCCTGCTCATCGACTGATTTGAATACCGATGCCAGTTGTGTCGGCCAGTCGTGCAACTCGGTCGCGAAAATCTTCAGCCTCGCCATGGTATCGAGCGCGTCCTGATCCTCGCCGGCCAGCGCTTGCAGCACGGCGTATCGGCGCAAGACGGTTTCGCCGGGCAACAACGCGATCGCCTGATGGTGCATATCGAGCTTACTGGCAAGATCCTGACCATTCATGGGCAACAGCGTCGCCGCACCATATTCACCCCACGCGCGGAACAGGATAGACGGATCCGCCGCGTACTGCTCCGCCGGCCGGGCGCCGTAATACAGCACCTCGGCGCGGTTGTAATCGCGCAGGACCGGATAAAGCGAAAGCAGCCCGAGCACGACCAGCGCCGCATAAAGCCCGTAAGAAAACGAACGCGATACCAAACGCAAAGGCCGCGTCTCCAGCAAGCCAAAGATCAGCATGGCGGGCATCAGATAAAACATGTACTGCTGCGGATATTCGACGAGCGCGTGCATCATCAGAACACCCAGCAACGTGAGCCCAAAAATCCGCGCCGGCGTATGCGGCGCGCGCAGCACGCGCACGAGCCAGCCAATGACGCCGAACAGCACGATCGCCAAGCCGAGCAGGCCGGTTTTTGCGAGCAAATCGATGAAGATATCGTGCGAATTATTCGCGATCTCCACGCCGCCAAGTTCGCGCACGAACTCGAACTGGTGCAGCGGGAATTCGCCCCAGCCCACACCGAGAAGCGGATGCGTCAGGAACATCGTCCAGCCGTATTTCCACAGCGCAAGTCGGGGAGCGATCTGGTTCGCATCCTGCATGCGCTCCGCTGCCGACTGCCCCAGGTCGAGTTGATAACGCACATTTGCCCAGCGGATCGCGCCGTTCACCGCGAAGAACAGCACGAGCAAGACGACGGGGATCAACCAAGCGCGCGCCTTGCTGCGGGAAGCACCACTCGCAGGCGCGTCGGGATCATCGGCGGCGGTCGAGCGGC
>NZ_CAXTGZ010000167.1:0-10894 GCF_964243625.1 uncultured Caballeronia sp. | reverse complement strand
AGTTCGAATCAGCTTCGCCCAAACGCGTCAGCAAGCGGAAGTATTGCGGCAGACTGACGCCAGAACCGCCATATTCCCGCGGCACGCGCAGCGCCGTGAAACCGCTCTCCTTCAATTGCGCGACTGCATCAAGCGCAAGTTCGCGGTTCTGCTCACGCTCAAGCGCGCCTTCGCCAATGTGCTTGAATACTTCGGCGAAACGCGCGTAAAGCGCGGCGTCCGACGGTGCTGACGTGGTCATTCATTTCTCCGCAAATTAAACGCCGTTCAAAGACGCGCGATGGACACTTCCGTGGACTTCACCAGCGCAACAACTTCCGTGCCGACCTTGAGCTCAAGTTCATCGATAGACCGTGTCGTGATGACCGATGTCACGATTCCGTTCGGCGTCTCCACGTCGACCTCCGAAAGCACGGACCCGCGAATGATCTCCTTGATGTGCCCCCTGAACTGGTTGCGCACATTGATGGCCGTCACGCCCATGGCGTACTCCTTGATTGGTTGAATGAGCTTGTGCTTGCGCGCTGCGACGCCGACAAAATAGTCTAGCGAGGCAAACTGGCCAGCTTAACGATTGATTTGATCTAAGGTTTGCTGCAAATTTGCTTAAGCGCCGTGCGCCTTGAACGCTTAGTGCCATGCGGTATATCGATTGACGGATTTATTGGTCGCGCTCAACGGCGCCCGGCTTGAAAATGGAAGACTGGTCAATCAAAGCTCAGGTCTTGCGGCCTGCAGATCAAACAACGGACTGTCCATGACTAACCTGTCGCCCCGTCGCCTGCATCTCAACGTCAACATCCTGCATTCGGGTTTCGTGCCATCCGCATGGCGACTTGCCGATGCCGATCCGCACGCGTTCATCGACGTGAAGCACTACGTGCGCGTCGCGCAGATTGCGGAAGCGGCGAAATTCGACGCCGTGTTTCTCGCCGATAACGCGTCCATTGCCGATCAGATCAACTTTCGCCCGATCACCGCGCTCGAACCGACCATCCTGCTTGCAAGCATCGCGGCGGCGACGTCGCATATTGGCGTGATCGGCACGGCCTCCACGAGCTATAACGAGCCATACAACATCGCACGCCGTTTTGCGACGCTCGATCATGTCAGCGGCGGCCGCGCGGGATGGAACGTCGTGACGACCGCCGACTTGGGATCGGCCCGCAACTTCGGCCGCGCTGCCGTGCCGGACCACGCCGAGCGATACGCCCGCGCAGCGGAATTCACGAGCGTCGTCAAGGCGCTCTGGGATAGCTGGGAGGCGGGCGCGATCGTCGGCAACAAGGCGACCGGATTGTTCGCAGACACGGATCGGGTGCATTCATTGGAGCATCAGGGCACGCACTTTTCCGTGCAAGGCCCGCTTAACGTTCCGCGATCGCCGCAAGGTTATCCGGTGCTGGTGCAGGCGGGCGCATCGGGCGATGGCCGCGATCTCGCGGCGCGTCACGCAGAAGCGGTGTTCTCGGCATCGCAATCATTCGATGAGTCGCTGGGTTATGCGCGAGACCTCAAGACGCGTGCGGCTGCTTATGGTCGCGGCCCCGATGCGGTGAAGGTGCTCGCGGGCCTGACCACGATCATAGGTGCGACCGAGGCGGAAGCGCTGCGCCGCCGCGATGAACTCGTGGACCTGATCCCGTGGAGTTATAGCCTGACGCGCCTGGCCGGTACGCTCGGAATCACACCCGACCGCCTGAAACTGGATGAAAAGCTGCCGGACAATCTGACGTTGCCGGGTCAGGGCAATGGCAACCATACATTCTTCCACGCCACGCTCGCGCAAGGGCGGCAGCATGGTTACACGGTCCGTGAGCTTATTCGCGCGCTTGCGGGAGGCGGCGGGCATCGTGTGATCGTGGGTACGCCTGAGCAAGTGGCCGACGACATCGAGCGCTGGTTCAAAGCCGGCGCCGCCGATGGTTTCAACCTGATGCCCGATACCTTGCCGGGCGGCCTGCAGGATTTCGTCGATGGCGTGATTCCGATTCTCCAGCGGCGCGGCGTCTTCAGAAGTGAATATGAAGGCACCACGTTGCGCGACCATCTCGGCCTCGCAGTTCCGGAGAATCGATACACGGCTGAACGAGCCGCAGCCCTCGCGGTCTGAAACGGAGTTACGACAACTCGCGTTCGAGCGCAAACGACGGTATCTCCGCCGGCGTGCGCTCCTCCGCACGCCGCAGCGCGGGCGTTGCGGACATCAGCAGCCGTGTGTACGGATGCTCAGGCGCGGCGAAGACCCGCTCGGCATCACCCTCCTCCACGATGCGTCCGTCCTTGAACACCAGTACGCGGTCGCTGAGATGGCGCACCACGTCGAGGTCGTGGGAAATGAACAGCAGCGCCGTATTCAGGCGCGCCTGCAACTCGGCGAGTAAATCGAGGACTTGGGCTTGCACATAGACATCGAGCGCAGACACCGGTTCATCGCAGACGATCAACGCGGGTTCAGGCGCGAGCGCACGCGCGATGGCTACGCGTTGCCGCTGGCCGCCGGATAACGACGATGGACGCCGCGCAAGGAAAGCCGCGTCCAGTCCAACCTGATCGAGCAACTCGACACTGCGCGCAAGCAGCGAAGGTTTTGGCAATGCCTTCGACCATAGCGCTTCTTCGAGCAACTGCTGCACGCTATGACGCGGGTCGAATGAGCTGAGCGGGTCTTGCGGAATGTATTGAAGCCGTGGTCGTAGCTCGCGACGCATGCGTTCGGAAACGCCAGGACCATTCCAGCGTGTACCTAGAAATTCTACGTTGCCGGCATCCGGCGCGATCAACCCCAGGACGATGTTCGCGCAAGTACTCTTGCCCGAACCCGACTCCCCCACGATCCCGACCACCTCGCCGCCATGCACGGCGAACGAAACGTCCTGCAGCGCAGTGAAGACTTCGCCGCGATGCTTGCCGCGACGTGAATACTGCTTGCCGATGGCATCGACACGCAGCACCGCTTGTTCCGAACGTGCGCGTCTTGGCGGCAATGGTTCGCGGATGATCAAAGTCGCCGAGTGTGGTTCATCGGACACGATCCGCGCCGAACTCAACCGATACCCCCGCGATTGCGCAGAAGGCTGCGCCGCGAGCAACTGGCGCGTGTAGGGATGCGAGGGATTGTTGAGAACGCTTTGTGTCGTGCCGCTATCGACGACTTCGCCGTCGTGCATCACGAGCACACGATCTGCGATACCCGCAACCACCGCCAGATCATGACTGATGAGCAACACGCCCACGCCTTGTGCAAGACGCTGGGCAAGCACGGCGAGCACTTGGGCCTGCACGGTGACATCGAGCGCAGTGGTGGGTTCGTCGGCGATCACGAGCGCCGGGCCGGCCGCAATCGCCGATGCAATCAGCGCACGTTGCCGCAAGCCGCCCGACAACTCGTGCGTGTATTGCGTCGCACGATGTTCGGCATCGGGAATGCCGACGTCACCCATGACCGCATGAACGCGCGTGCGCCGCTCGCCCCGCGAACGCACGAGCCGATGATGCGCCAGCACCTCGCCAATCTCCGCGCCGACCGTGCGCAGCGGATCGAGCGACACGAGCGCGTCCTGCATCACGAGTCCCGCAAACGTGCCGCGCAAGCTGCGCCATTCACGGTCGGTGAAGCGCAAGGCGGGACGGCCGTCGATATCGAATTGACGTGCATCGATCAAAGCCTGCGCGCCGGCCAGACCGATCAAACTGCGCGCGGTCAGGCTCTTGCCCGAACCGGACTCGCCCACGAGCGCGACGCATTCACCCGCACGAATGGAAAGATCGACGCCGTGCACGAGCGGCCGGCCGCCGTTAGCGCCTGGGAAACTCACGCTGAGGCCGCGTATATCGACGAGCGTTTTTGCCGTGGTGATCATCGCGTGCGTACCTCGTATTTCCGTTGCAGGAACTTGCCGATAACAGAAAACGCCAAGACGGTCAGCGTAATCGCCATCCCGGGGAACACGCTCGGCCACCACGCCACGCGCAGCACGTCGCGTCCTTCGGCAAGCATCACGCCCCATTCAGGTGTGGGCGGTTGCGGGCCGAGACCCAGAAAGCTCAGCGCCGATACCGCGATGATCGCGCTGCCTATATCGATGGTCGCGATCACCGGCACGACGACCAGCACGTTGGGCAGCACATGGCGCAGGAACACGCGGCTGCGCGACAAGCCGTAACTGACTGCATGCGTGACATAATCGGCACGGCGCACCACGAGTGTCTGGCTGCGCAGCACGCGGCCGAACTTCGGAATGCCGGCAATGCCCACCGCAATCGCGATATTCACGATCCCCTGCCCGAGAAACGTCACCACGAACAGTGACAGCAACACTGGCGGAAACGCGGAGAGGACATCGAAAATGCGTGAGGCAGATTCATCGGCGAGGCGTTTTCCCAGGCCTGCGGTCATGCCGATCGCGAGTCCGATGACAAGCGCCACGATCATGCTGGCAAGACCGATCAGCAGTGAATAACGTGCGCCGTAGATCACCCGTGCGAAGACATCGCGGCCGATGCGATCCGTGCCGAACCAGTGCTCCGCGCTCGGTGGCTTCAGCGTCTGGGCGATATCGCTCACGAGCGGATCGTAATGCGTGACGAGCGGCGGGTAAGCTATCGCCGCCCCGAGGACGAGCAGGAAAGCTGCGGCAAGCACCACGCCGGGGGGTACTCCCCTCAACAGACTATGTCGAGGGTAAGCCAAGGGACGGTAATTGATCTCGCTCATTCGCTGCGCAACCGTGGATCGATGAAAAGATAAGCGACGTCGAGCAGCGTCGAGATCACGACGTGCACGAAGGCCGCGAGCAACACCACCGCGAGCACGACCGGTACATCCTGCGACGTCACCGCGTTCAGCGTCACGCTGCCGATGCCCGGCCGTCCGAACATCTTCTCCGTGATGACCGCGCCGCCCAGCAAGCTGCCGATAAGCCATCCACCCAGCGTCACGACCGGCAGCAGCGCGTGCCGCAGCACATGGCGAAAGCGCAACGCAAGTTCGCCAAGGCCACGCGAACGAACGGTGACCACGAAGGGTTTCTCAAGCGCGGCCTCAAGCGCCTCCCGCATGACTTGCGACAGGATCCCTGCAGTGGGCAGCGCCAGCGTCACGGCGGGCAATACGAGCGAACGCCAGCCATTCGCGCCCGAGACCGGGAAGAGCCGCAATTGAAAGGAGAACGCGATCAGCAACAGCATGCCGAGCCAGAAGACGGGCGTGGACGTGAAGGTAAGTTCGAGTACCGATGCGATGCGGCTGCCCCACGCACCATGAGACGTTGTCGTTCCTGCGGTCAGCGTCGCGATCAGGATCGCCAATACGACGGCGAGCAAACCCGCCGAACCTGCAAGCTGCGCCGTAGGAAGAAGCTGGCTTTGCAGCACGGCCGCAACAGGCTGCTGCATTACGAACGATGTGCCGAGATCCGCATGCCCGAGACGCAACAGGAATTGCCCGTACTGCCAGGGCAGACTGCGATTCAGTCCCCATTGCGCCGCGATGGTCTCGCGCAAACCGGGATATGCAAGATCTCCCGCGAGCACATCCTCAATGCGTCCCGGCAACGCGTGAATCGCAATGAACGCAGCGGTTGCAGCAAGCCATAACACCAGCACGCCCGTGCCCAGCCGCGTGGCAATCTTCGCAAGCATCTCAGCCTCCTTGCTTTTCAACCCAGACATCGTAGGAACTTGCGGGACCATCGAGTTGCGGTTCGAAACCAATTCCGTGCACGTTCGATTTCGCGGCGAGGTGATACGCCGGCGCAAACAGCGGGACGACAAACGCCTGATCCACCGCGCGCGCCTGGATCTTGGCGAGCAACTGGCGCCGCTCGTCGCCTACGGGCAGGAGACGCGCACGATTGATATCGCCCGTGATGGTCGCATCCGGATTCTTGATCGCGTTGTAGAGAAAGCCCTGGTCGCCGAGCATGTCCCACAATTCCATCGCGACGTCAGACGGGTTGTCCGTGTTCGGATAGATGGTCCAGTTGCCGGTCGCCTTCTGGTTGGCGAAGTCGCCTGCCGTGGTGATCTTCAAGCCAAGGTCGAGCCCGAGGTTCTGGCGCAGCGCCGATTGCACGGCGCGAATCAGCACATCACGGCTGTCGCGCACATAAGGCTGCGGATAGCCAACTTCAATGGAAAGACGCTTGCCGTTTTGCGTGCGGAATCCTTCGCTATCACGCTGCGTCCAGCCGGCTTCGTCGAGCAACTTGTTTGCGTCAGCGATCTTGGTGCCCCAAGAACCTTTGAGGCTTGCGTCATAGTCCGCGTTGTCCGGTCCGATGTTCGAGTACGCACGCCGCACGGTGCCAAGATAAACGCTCTTTACGATGCCATCTAGATCGAAGCCGTCACGCAGCGCGCGGCGCACACGGACGTCGCTGGCGGGTGCGACCGTGTAGTTGATGTTGAGCGTGAACGACGTCGTTGCCGATGGCCCCGTCAGATACTGGAAGCCATCGACTTTATCGAATACGCCGATGTCTGTTGGCTGCACGCCTTCGATCAGGTCGACTTGCCCGGAACTTAGTGCGCCGGTACGTACAGCCGCTTCCGGCAGGAACCGGTACGTCACGCGGTCGAGATATGCAGGCCCTTGATGCTGCGCGTTTCCGGGTGCCCATCGGTAATCCGGATTGCGTTCGAACACGGCCGACTGACCGCGCTGGTAAGACTTGAATACAAACGGCCCCGTCCCCACGATGCCCGGACCGCCGCCACACAGATCCTTGTTCTCGGCCAATGCCTTCGGAGAGATGAAGCCGAGCTTCACGCTCGACAACGATTCGAGCGTCGTGGAATCGGCCTGCTTCATGACAAGCTTTACTACCGTCGGCGACACGACCTCTGCGTGGTCGAAGTGGACCAGCAATGACGCCGATGCCGACGTCGTGCTCACATTAGCGAGGATGTAATCGAAATTCGCCTTCACCGCAGCCGCGTTGAACGGCGTTCCATCGGTGAATTTGACGTCATCGCGGAGATTGAAGGTATAGGTCTTGCCATCGTCGGCGACGCTCCACGACATCGCGAGCCACGGCAAGTAGGTGCCGTCGGTCTTTTTGCTGATCAGCGAATCGATGAAATTGCGGATCACCCAGAACGCATTTTGCTGCGATGAACGATGCGGATCAAAGCACGCAGGTTCGGTCGTGACGCCCCATGTGATCGCGCCGCCCGAGACGGGCTTGGCGGAGGCTTGCGATGAAGGCGCGGCGGATTCGGATTTGCTGCAACCACTCAGCACGATTGAAAGGCCAAGGGTCGTCGCGCCGGCAAGCGCGATAAGTCGTGCATTCATCTAACGGAATTCCTGTCTGGGATCGGGCAAGGAGGCGCAGTAGCGGCCCGGCTGGTAACCGGGTCTCACATGCTAGGGCGCACAACGCGCGTGGCAAACGTAGGAATTTTTCTATGGATATCAAACGTGCACGCATATGGATGCGCGTTTGAATGGGAACCGTGCTTCCGGGAACGCGGGGCTCATGCGGCCTTGCTGTATATTGCCGCTGAGACAGCCAGCAAGATCGGATCGCTGCAAATCCTCCTCAACCAGACCAGCCATAAGGAAAATCCATGCGCCTTTTGCTCGCATTAATCTTGCCTTGGTTTCAGTTCTTCACCATTGGGCGCCCGATCGCCGGGATCATCTGCCTGATACTTCAGATTACGATAATCGGCTGGATACCCGCCGCGATCTGGTCGGTCTACGCGTTGAGCCAGTACAAGACCGACAGGAAAATCGAACGCGCAGTAACCGGACGATAAACGCGTCAAGAGCAGGCGTGAGGTTTTAGACGTCGAGTTTCCTTTGGTCAAGTCAATCCCGGTCGGGCGCGCCAAGCGGAAAGAACGCTCGATAAGGCCGCGCTTCATCCACCGCGCGTGCAAACGACGGCCGCGCCAAAAGCCGCTTGCGGTACGCAACGACATTCTCAAACGATGACGCAATTCGATGCGTCCAGTCCGCGTAAAACAGGAACGGCGCCGCCCCGCAATCGGCCAGGCTGAACTGGTCACCCGCGGCCCACGTGCGGGACGCCATGGTTTTATCGAGCCATGCGTACGCCGTTTCGAGCATGGCACGGGCATCGGCTACACCGTGCGGGTCGCGATCGCCCTCGGACCGCATGCAGTCGAACACAATTTTTTGCTGGGGCGTGGCGATGTAGTTATCGAAGAAGCGGTCCATGAAGCGGACGTCGAGCGCGGCACGCGGATCGGACGGCAGCAATTGCACAGGCCCCTGATAGTGCAGTGCAAGATGCTCGATGATGATTGTCGATTCGGCAATCGTACGGTCGTCGTCGACGAGCACCGGGAAACGTTTCAACGGCCAGCGCGCGGCGAGTTCGGCCATCGGTTGCGGGTCATCGTTCGACAATTGCCGATACTCAAACGGCGTGCCGTTCTCGTAGAGCGCGGTCAGGACCTTCTGGCAGTACGACGAAAAGGGATGGGCGTAGAGCTGCAATGACAT
Source organism: uncultured Caballeronia sp. (assembly GCF_964243625.1). Taxonomy (NCBI): domain Bacteria; kingdom Pseudomonadati; phylum Pseudomonadota; class Betaproteobacteria; order Burkholderiales; family Burkholderiaceae; genus Caballeronia; species uncultured Caballeronia sp. The sequence continues at coordinate 2,415 of NZ_CAXTGZ010000167.1, read as the reverse complement.
CGTCGATCACCTCGGCGTAAAAATTAAAAGGAGTAAAAGCAGGCGTAATGACGCCTGCTTGATCCTACGACGATCGGCAGAAGGGGAAATCGACATGGAACAAAAAGCTTCAAGATCCAGCGATCCGGACGCCAAACGCGCGCAACCACTAAAATCCATGTAAGCGACGATTTTCTTGAGGCGGGCATTTGAGCGGGCAGCAACGCGGTTTCATTCTGACGCGGCATTGGCGTGACACGCCCGATGGCACCGACGTCGATTTCTGGCTGGCGACGGACGATGGTCCCCGCCACCTTCGCCTGCGTCCTCAAGAGTCGGTGGCGTTCATTCCGGCGGCGCACCGCGAGCGCGCAGAATCCGTCATGCAGCGTGAAAAACGCGCGGAGTTGCGGCCGCTTGAACTGGTTGATTTCAGTCACCGGCCGGTGCTCGGGCTTTATACCGCGCAATATCGGCAACTGACAGCGCTCGAACGGCGCCTGAAGCAAGGCGGCGTGGACGTTTACGAAGCCGATGTTTTTCCGCCCGACCGGTACATGATGGAGCGTTTCATTACGGCGCCAGTTGTCTTCAACGGCGACCGCCAAGGCGAGGGTTTGCCTTTCGATCCGCTCATCAATGCGGAACTGAAACCTGCGACGGGTTATCGGCCGAATTTAAAACTAGTGTCGCTCGATATAGAAACCAGTGCGCGTTCGGAGCTTTATTCGATCGCGCTAGAGGGTTGCGGCGAGCGTCAGGTGTACATGCTCGGACCGCCCAATGGCGATGGCAGTGGCGTCGACTTCAAGCTCGAATACTGCGAGACACGCGGGCAGCTTATCGAGAAACTCAACGAGTGGCTCGAGCGCTTTGATCCTGATGCGATCATCGGCTGGAACGTGATCCAGTTCGACCTGCGTGTGTTGCAGGAACATTCGGAACGCTACAACGTGCCGCTGCGGCTGGGTCGCGGCGGCAGCGTCATGGAATGGCGGCAACACGGTCTCAAGCAGAACCACTTCTTCGCGGGCGCGGCGGGCCGGTTGCTGATCGATGGCATCGAGGCGCTGCGATCCGCGACCTGGAGCTTTCCGTCGTTCAGCCTCGAATACGTTGCGCAAACCATGCTCGGCGAAGGCAAGGCGATCGACAACCCGTATCAGCGGATGGACGAAATCCAGCGTCGCTTCGATGAAGACAAACCCGCCCTCGCCCGCTACAACCTCAAGGATTGCGAACTCGTCACGCGCATTTTCGCGGCGACCGAACTGCTTGCGTTCCTGCTCGAACGTGCATCGGTGACGGGGTTGCCCGCTGATCGAAACGGCGGTTCAGTTGCAGCGTTCACGCATTTGTATATGCCGCGGATGCATCGGCAAGGATTCGTTGCCCCCAATCTCGGCGATGTCGTCGGCGCTGCAAGTCCCGGCGGTTTCGTGATGAACTCGCGCCCGGGACTCTACGATTCGGTGCTGGTGCTCGACTACAAGAGTCTGTATCCATCGATCATTCGCACGTTTTTGATCGACCCGGCAGGTCTTGTCGATGGCATGCGTCATCCCGATGACGAACAGTCCGTACCCGGTTTTCTCGGCGCGCGTTTTTCGCGCACGCGCCACAGCTTGCCGGCTATCGTGGGTCAGGTGTGGAAGGGACGCGACGAAGCCAAGCGCGAAAACAACAAGCCGTTGTCGCAAGCGCTGAAGATCATCATGAACGCGTTTTACGGCGTGCTTGGTTCTACCGGATGCCGTTTCTTCGACCCCCGGCTGGCTTCGTCGATCACCCTGCGCGGCCACGAAATCATGCGCCGCACGCGCGAGTTGATCGAAGCGGAAGGTTACGAAGTGATTTACGGCGACACGGATTCCACTTTCGTGTGGCTACGGCATGCGCACAGCGAGGACGAAGCGGCGCGCATCGGGCGCACGCTCGTCGATCGCGTCAACGCATGGTGGCGGGAAGACGTGCGCGAGAGGTTTGCACTCGAGAGCGCGCTGGAACTGCAGTTCGAGCGGCACTATCGGCGATTTTTCATGCCGACGATCCGCGGCGCGGAGGAAGGCAGCAAGAAGCGCTACGCAGGCTTGAGCCTTTTGCCCGATGGCAGCGAAGAGATCGTCTACAAAGGACTCGAAACCGTTCGCAGCGACTGGACGCCGCTTGCGCAGCAATTCCAGCGCGAACTTTATTCGCGCATTTTCAAACGCGAGCCGTATGAAGACTACGTGCGTGATTATGTTCGCCGCACTTTGAGCGGCGAACTCGATGAGTTGCTGATCTATAGAAAGCGGTTGCGTCGGCCGCTCGATGCCTATGAGCGCAACGTGCCGCCGCATGTCCGTGCAGCGCGTATAGCCGATGAATTCAATCGTGAGTGTACCGGCTCCGGTTGTTTGGACACGCTTTTGCAGTTCAGGCGGCCAGCTTCAT
>NZ_CAXTGZ010000166.1:0-10896 GCF_964243625.1 uncultured Caballeronia sp. | reverse complement strand
CTCCACGGCGCTCGCCGACGAAATGCGCTTCCGGCTCGTCCGGCTCGGCCGGCCGGTGGCGTCGTACCAGGACGGCTTGCTGCAGCGCATGGTCGCGGCGACGCTGTCGAAGGAACACGTCGTCGTCGCGCTTTCGGTCACCGGCCAGACACCGGAGATGGTCGAAAGCTGCCGCCTCGCGCGCGAATACGGCGCGCGCGTGATCGCGCTGACCGCGCCCGCGTCGCCGCTCGCGCAACTCGCCGACTGGCTGATCCCGATCATCGCGAACGAAACGGACTTCATCTACAAGCCTTCGACATCCCGCTACGCCATGTTGATGGCGCTCGACCTGCTCGTTACCGAACTTGCCGTGAAGCAGGGCGAAACCAGCCGCGAGCTTTTGCGGCGCATGAAACACGCGCTCGACGCGTATCGCGGCGGTGGTGATGAACGGCAGCCGTCCGGCGAGCCATTTGGCGAGCCTGACGGCGAGCCATTCGGCGAGCCTTCCGGCGAGTACTTCCGCGAGCCCTTAGGAGACTGAAATGGCATTGGATTCACAAACACACGCCCATACGCTGATCAAGGGCGCACGGGTTATCGATGGAACCGGCGCGCCCGCGGTTCAGCGTGACGTGGCGGTAAAGGACGGGCAGATCGTGGCGATCGGCGCGCTCGATCAATGGACGGCCGACAACGTGGTGGAGGCAGAAGGGCGGGTGCTGGCGCCGGGTTTCATCGACGTTCATACGCACGACGATACCCACGTCATCCGCTCGCCGCAGATGCTGCCGAAGATCTCGCAAGGCGTGACGACGGTGATCGTCGGCAATTGCGGGATCAGCGCGTCGCCGGTGACGCTCAAAGGCGCTCCGCCCGATCCGATGAACTTGCTGGGCGCGCAAGCCGATTTTCAGTACCCGACATTCGCGGCGTATATCGATGCCGTGAACGTTGCGCGTCCGGCCGTGAACGTGGGCGCGTTGATCGGGCACACGGCGCTGCGCAATAACCATATGGACCGGCTGGATCGCGGGGCTTCGCCGGCGGAAATCGACGGCATGCGCGCCCAGCTCGAAGAAGCGTTGGCGCACGGCGCGCTTGGACTGAGCAGCGGTCTTGCCTATGGCTCGGCATTCAATGCGCCGCCGGAAGAAGTAATGGCGCTGGCCGAGCCGCTGGCGCATGCCGGCGCGCTGTACACCACGCACATGCGCACCGAATTCGATGCGATTCTCGACGCGATGGAAGAGGCCTATCAGGTCGGCAAGCATGCGCGCGTTCCGGTCGTGATCTCGCATTTGAAGTGTGCGGGGCCGTCGAACTGGGGCCGCAGCACGGAGGTGTTGAAGTCGCTCGACACGACCCGTGAAGGCCAACCGGTGGGATGCGATTGTTATCCGTACAACCGTAGTTCATCGACGCTCGATGTGAAACAGGTGACCGGCGATATCGACATCACGATCACGTGGTCCACGCCGCATCCCGAGATGGCCGGCAAGCTGATTTCCGAGGTCGCGGCCGAATGGCAAGTCACACAACAGGAGGCGGGCAAGCGCCTGCAGCCGGCGGGCGCCGTGTATCACAACATGTCGGAAGACGACGTGCGGCGGATCTTGTCGCACCCGGCGACGATGGTCGGCTCCGATGGCTTGCCGAATGACCCGCTGCCGCATCCGCGTTTGTGGGGCGCGTTTCCGCGCGTGCTCGGGCACTATGCGCGCGACACGTCGCTCCTGCCTCTTGAGGAGGCGGTGCGCAAGATGACGGGGTTATCGGCACGGCGGTTCGGGCTGGCCGGGCGCGGTCTCGTGAAAGTGGGCTATCACGCGGACCTCGTTCTTTTCGATGCCGATCAAGTCCGCGATACCGCGACGTTCGCCGAGCCGAGGCAGACGGCGGATGGCATCGATGCAGTCTGGGTGAACGGCGTGCTGTCGTATCTGGACGGAGGGGTGACAGGACAACGGGCGGGACAGTTTGTGGCGCGTGGCGAGGGTTCGAAACTCGACGCGCTTGGGCATTTTTAACTTAAAGGATATTGACCATGAAACGATATGGTGTGGAAGGCGGTAAAGGACAAGGCGGTGCGGTGATGCCGTTCTCGCGTGCAGTTGAAGCGGACGGATGGCTGTTCGTATCAGGCCAGACGCCGATGGAAAACGGCGAAGTGATCGAAGGCGGGATCGTTGCTCAATCGCACAAGGCGATTCAGAATGTATTCGCGATCTTGAAAGAAGCCGGATATGGCGCAGAGCATGTCGTTCGTTGCGGCGTCTGGCTCGATGACCCGCGGGATTTCGCGTCGTTCAACAAGGTGTTCAAGGAGTACTTTGGTGAGCATCCGCCGGCGCGCGCTTGCGTGGTTTCGTCGATGGTGATCGACTGCAAGGTCGAAGTGGATTGTGTGGCTTATAAAAAGGCGGTTTGATTAACTAGCGTTCTTAATGCGTTATTTCAAGAACGAGAGCGTTTCAGCGAATCGCCGCCAATAACACCGGCTCTGGAAGCGGAAGCGGGCACTGACTACAAAACCGAAGAATATTCAATATAAAACGCGGCAACGAAGTTTTTCGTTGCCGCGTCTTCTTATTGGACGCGGTCATCAGCTCGGTAGGGAATACTTTGGGACTAAATTGGCTTCGATCTTGGTTCGAAACGTGACCATTGCCTGGAGACGCTCAACGTATGCGTATAAATCAACCGAGCCGCCTCATTCTTCGAGCGCTAGCTTTATTGCTTCTATTAGTGACGGTCAAAGCCTTCGCCCGCTACACCGATTGCACTGCGCCGCTCCCGCTAACCGTAAATTTACCGTCGGTGTCTGTGCCCAGCAGTCTTCCGGTAGGACAGCCGATTCCTGGTGCAAAGGCAAGCTTCGCAATTCCCGTTACCTGCTCATATACCTTTCCAGGCGGCTCGCGTTAGCATATCAGCAGCGTGTCGGCCACGATCGCGCTGGTTTCAGGCTTTTCCGACGTCTATACGTTTAGCGGGATGGGAGCCGGCGTAGGGTTTCGCATGAGAGGAGCCGATGGATCGATCCTCGCGCTAGTCATCCATGGGACTTCATTAAATGCGTTCGACGTGGGGCCGGCGAACAATGGCAGTAATCTGCTTCAAGGATCATTCGAATTGGTGAGAACTGCGAAATTGATGACTCCCGGATCGTTTAGTTTTTCGATGGTCGCAAGTGTCAATGATCAGGAATTTGCAAACAAGACCGACACGAACAGCAATATGAAATTCGGATATACGATGAATCCCGTTACTGTAGCGGCATGCACCGTTACACAAACAGACATTGCGGTGACATTGCCTACAATTCCTACTTCAGCGCTTTCGTCTGTTGGCGCCACAGCCGGATCGCAATTGTTCGCAATAAACCTGCAATGCGAGGAGGACGCCAAGCCGCAAATCAGTATCGCTGACGTGGTAACCCCGTCGAATCAATCTACCGAACTCAGTCTTGCTCCAGATTCAACCGCAACCGGGGTTGCGGTGCAGATTCTTAGCGGTTCGTCATTGGTGCGGTATAGCCCCTCGTCTCTTTTCTACACCACGAGTAATGTTCCACTTACTAACACGATAAGTTTTGGAACATTTTCTGGAACCGCTCATATCCCGTTCAATGCACGTTACGTGCGCGTCGCCGGAACGCTAAAAGCAGGAACGGTCCGGGCGCTCGCAACATTCACTTTTTCCTATCAATAGCCCTGCCTGTGATGCTTTCGAATGGTTCTACTGCCGCGCAAGCCGCGCGTTATCCGGCATCGGCAGATTGAAGTTGGTCCGGAACGGGTTGATGTCGAGCCCGCCGCGCCGTGTGTATCGTGCATAAACGGCAAGGCGTTCCGGCTTGCATTCGCGCATTACATCCACGAAGATTTTCTCGACGCACTGCTCGTGAAACCCCGTGTGTTCGCGGTACGAAATGATGTACCGGAGCAAACCGGCATGATCGATCGGCGCGCCGACGTACCGAATCTGCACGCTGCCCCAATCCGGCTGGCCGGTGACCGGACAATTCGATTTCAGCAGGTTTGAGAACAAGGTTTCATCGACCGGTGATTCACCATGTGATGCGCTCAACAACGACGGATCGGGCGTATAAATATCCGCATCCAGATCCAGCCGGTCCAGCGACAAACCCTCGAATTCTTCCATCTTCAACTTCACGCCAAACTCATAAGGCGCGACAAGCTGAACCGAAACGTTCGCGCCGCAAATAGCGGAAACGTCCTTGCGAATGGCGGCACGAACTTCATCGATGGAATCGAAAGCCGTCTGCGAGAACGATCCCAGATACAGCTTGAACGACTTCGACTCCACGATATTCGGCGAATCCGCCGGCACGATGAACGTCGCCACCGCAATCTGCGGCTTGCCCTTGCGGTTCAGCCACGAAAGCTCATAGCCATTCCAGATGTCCGTGCCGAAAAACGGCAGTCGCGCCGTCAGCCCGATCGCCGCGCGGCCTGACGCCCGATCGATGGGAAAGAGCAGCGAAGGATCGTATTGTTCGCGGTACTGGACCGGCTTACCAAGGGGAGATTGTTCTGGCGTCATGATGCGTTCGCTATGCCATTCGGTACGTGTCCGGTCGCTGTCACGACGCGGGCCGATTCGATGTGGCCAATTTGGTCGTCGAAGAAAAAGTCGGGTTCGAACTTGGCCAGGAACGGGCCTTTGTTCAATCCACCGAGGAACATCGCTTCGTCGATTTCGATGTTCCAGGCCATCAGCGTCCGGATCGCGCGTTCGTGCGCCGGTGCGGAACGCGCAGTGACGAGCGCCGTGCGAATGCGCATCCGCGTTGCTTCATGGCTGAGTTTCTGCAGCTTGTGAAGCGCTTCGAGCAACGGTTTCAACGGACCGTTTGCAAGAGCCAGATCCTTCTTGCCGACCTCGTGCTCGACAAACGCGGGCAATCCCCGCGACTGAAACACTTGCTCGGCTTCGTCGGAGAAAAGGACAGCGTCGCCGTCGAAGGCAATGCGAATCTCGTCAGGATACCGGCTTGCCGTCAGCGGCGCTCGCGGAACGACGGTCGCGGCGGGGAAGCCGGCGGCGATGGCATCGCGCACATCGATCGAATTCGCCGATAAAAACAACGACGCGCGAAACGGTTCCAGATATCGAAACGGCGACTCGCCGCGCGTGAACACGCCGCGTTCAATCGCAAGGCCATGTTCCTTGCATGAACTGAACGCGCGCAACCCGCTGATGGGATCGCTGCGCGACAGGATCACGACTTCCACGCGCCGCTCGCTGTCAACGTTCAGCGCCAGCAGTTTCTCGATCAATGAAAACGCGATGCCCGGTTTAGCCGGAACGCTCAGGCGCGAACGCTGCAGCGCTTCGTATTCGCGCAGATCTCCGGATTCGTAGACCTCGTTTTCTTCCTCGAAATCGAACAACGCTCGCGACGAAATCGCGACCACCAGCTTGTCATCGAGCGTGAACGCCATGCGCGGTCAGGCCAGGAACAGCTTGTAGACCGGGTTCGCGCCTTCATCCCACCACGGGTAACCCAGCGTCGCGAGGAATTGCCCGAACGCGGCGTTATCGGATTGAGGAACCTGGATACCGACCAGAATCGAGCTCGTGTCCGCGCCTTGGTTGCGGTAATGGAACAGGCTGATATTCCAGTTCGGCGCCATCGATGAAAGGAATTTCATCAGCGCGCCCGGACGCTCGGGGAATTCGAATCGCAGCAGGCGTTCGTCCTGCGCGAGCGGCGAATGGCCGCCGACCATGTAGCGGATATGTTGCTTCGAGAGTTCGTCGTGGCTGAGATCGACCGTGGCAAACCCATGTTCGATAAACGCATTCGCCATCTGCACGGCTTCGTTGCGCGTCTTGATCTGCACGCCGACAAAGATGTGCGCGGCGTTCGAATCCGCGATCCGGCAGTTGAACTCGGTCACGCTGCGCGTGCCGACCAGTTCGCAGAAGCGCCGGAAACTGCCGCGCTCTTCGGGGATCGTCACGGCGAACACGGCTTCGCGCGCTTCGCCGACTTCCGCCCGTTCCGCGACAAACCGCATGCGGTCGAAATTCATGTTCGCGCCGGACGTGATGGCGACGAGCGTCTTCGCTTCCAGCGCTTCGCGCTCGGCGTAGAGCTTCGCGCCCGCAACAGCCAGCGCGCCCGAAGGTTCCAGCACGCTGCGTGTGTCCTGGAAGACGTCCTTGATGGCGGCGCAGAGTGCGTCGGTGTCTACCGTGACGACTTCGTCCAGCAGTTCGCGGCAGATCCGGAACGTTTCCTCGCCGACGAGTTTTACCGCCGTGCCGTCCGCGAACAGGCCGACTTCGCTGAGCGTGAGGCGTTCGCCGGCCGCGATGGATTGCTTCATCGCGCATGAATCGATGGACTGCACGCCGATCACGCGGATCTCCGGGCGCACCGCTTTCACGTACGCCGCGACGCCCGCCGCCAGTCCGCCGCCGCCGATGGGGACGAAGATGGCGTGGATCGGGCCTTGATGCTGGCGCAGGATTTCCATCGCGACAGTGCCCTGGCCGGCGATCACGTCGGGGTCATCGAACGGATGAACGAAGGTCAGCGCACGTTCTTCCTGCAACTTGACGGCGTGGCCGTAGGCGTCGCTATACGACTCGCCGTGCTGGACGATTTCGACGGCCGGGCCGCCGAATGCGCGCATGGCGTCGATCTTCACTTGCGGCGTGGTCACCGGCACGACGATCACGGCCTTGCAGCCGAGCCGCGTGGCGGAATAGGCGACCCCTTGAGCATGATTTCCCGCCGATGCCGTAATCACGCCACGGGCGAGAATATCGGCGGGGAGGTGCACCATCTTGTTGTACGCGCCGCGAATCTTGAACGAGAACACCGGCTGGTTGTCTTCGCGCTTCAGATAGACCGAGTTGTGCAGTCGCGCGGACAGATTGCGGGCGGGTTCGAGTTCGCTTTCGCGGGCGACGTCGTAGACGCGCGCGGTCAGGACTTTCTTCAGGTAATCAGGGTGTGCCATGCAGGAGCCGTTCGCGCGCTCGGGAGCACGCCATTTTTGAGCGAAAGCAATAATGATAGCTCAGGGGGCCGCCGGCGCCCGGCTCGGGCGGTCTTCGACTTCGTTAGCGCACCGCCGGCGCCCGCAATCCGCCTTCCCCGACGAGAGTCGACGATTGTCACTTTTCCGCATATTTTCGCGCGTGGTGGTCTGGCCGGGCGAAGAATAGCCGTGGCTCCGCGTCTACTTGACCGTCCGCGCCCAAACCTGAGACACGCGCCGGTCATGCTTGCGGGTTCATTCAACTGTTCACGGTGGATTGGATATGCATTCAGACTGGCTGACAGACAAACGTGAGAAGCATGAATTCGACGCCAGCGTGCTGGCCGATGTGCTGGACAACGGAGCGCGCGAACCCGGCCTTCGCAGCCTGCTCGTGGTCCGCAACGGATCGCTGGTTGGCGAACGCTATTACAGCGGCGCGTCAGCCGACGACCTCCAGCCGCTCAATTCAATTACCAAGAGCGTGACCTCCATGCTGGTCGGACAGGCGTTGCAGCGTGGCGTGATCCGAGGAGGATTGAGGGCGACGGTGCGCGAGCTTTTGCCGGAAGCGGTGGCCAAGGCGCCTGACTCACCCGCAGCCGGCGTAACCGTCGCGCAAATCCTTTCGGGGAGGGCGGGTCTCATCTACGACTGGCAAGCGCGTTACGACGAACTCATGAGCGCGCCCGATCTGGTCTCCATGGCGCTCGCTCTTCCTGCCGATCCAACATCGCCACCGCCCTGGATCTACAACGACCCGGCCGTTTCGCTGATTTCGCCGATCCTGTCGAGGGCAGAAGGCCTCGATCTCGCCGATCTCGCCGCGCGCGATCTCTTCGCCCCGCTTGGCATCGAGCGCTACGAATGGGCCCGCGACAACGCCGGCCGGTCGCTGAGCTTCGCCGGCCTGGCGCTGCGTCCGCGCGACCTGATGAAATTGATCTGGGTCATGGCGAATGACGGCAAGTGGCATGGCCGTACCGTGATTCCCGGCGCCTGGGTGAGCGACAGCACGCACTCCCATGGCGCGGCGAGCTGGCGTGTCAGGCATGTCACGAACATCGGTTATGGTTACTTGTGGTTCACCGGTGTGATCCACGGTAATCCGGTTGTACTGGGCTGGGGTTACGGCGGACAGTTTGCGCTGTGGGCGCCGGGGTTGCGGCTGGCGGTGGCGACATCGGCTGTATCGCCGCCCGCGGAACAACTGGCCGCTCAGACCGGGGCGATCATGGCGCGTATCGTCCGGCTGGTACTGGCGGCAAGGTAAAACCGCCGGACGCGCAAAAATCGTCAAAAAGCCGTCCGAAAAGCGCATGCATAAAGCCCTTCAACCCGCTAGCGAGCGCGAACGGCGAATATCGCGATGGGTTAGAATTCGCTTTTCGATACAGGATCGGAAGATGCAACGGCAGTGCCGGACCGGCTTTTTGACGCATGTTCCTCGCAACGCTCAACCCGAGTGCAGCGCGCTGTGCCGCACAACCCGCGCGGCTGCGAAATTTCATGCGCAATTAGCGGGACATGCGCGATCGTGGCGCTGATTCCGGTACCTTCGAAGGTTTTGCATCGCTTGCCACCCTCTGCCGGCGAGCACCTTCACTAAAAAAGTTTCACTCGAAAAACTGCGCTTCCCCGCGCAATGCCGGCTATACCGCTGCTTCTGCTTCCAACAGCGCGGGCGCCGGCCCACCGAACTGTCGAATATGAACGCACCCCAAGCCTTCGATCCGAACGGCGCCGCGCATGCCGTGGCCCTGGATACCGAGCCGCGCCTGCGCGAAATTCCCTATAACTACACGTCGTTCTCCGATCGCGAAATCGTGATCCGCCTGCTGGGCGAAGAAGCGTGGGCCGCGCTCGCCAATTTGCGCAGCGAACGCCGCACGGGCCGCTCGGCACGCATGCTCTACGAGGTGCTGGGCGACATCTGGGTGGTGCGCCGCAATCCGTACCTGCAGGACGATCTGCTCGACAATCCGAAACGCCGCGCATTGTTGATCGAAGCGCTGAACCATCGTCTGGGCGATATCGAGAAGCGTCGCAAAGCCGACCTCTCGCAACATCAGGACGATGCCGGCCGCGACCGTGCTGCGCGCGTGGAGTTGCTGATCAGCGCCGCGTGCCGCGCGGTCGAGGACTTCAAAAAGGAGTTCGAGCAGACCTACGATTTGCGCAAGAAGGCATCGAAGGTGTTCAGCAAGGTCACCGAGAAAGACAACATCAAGTTCGACGGGTTATCGCGTGTATCCCACGTGACGGACGCGACCGACTGGCGCGTCGAATACCCGTTCGTGGTGCTTACGCCCGATACCGAAGCCGAGATCGCCGGCCTGATCAAGGCGTGTTTCGAACTCGGACTGACCGTGATTCCGCGCGGAGGCGGCACGGGCTACACCGGCGGCGCGATCCCGCTGACGCCGTTCGCGGCCGTCATCAACACGGAAAAACTGGAACAGCTCGGTCCCGTCGAGATGACGGATCTGCCGGGTGTCGATGGCAAGGTCGCGACCATTTTCTCGGGCGCGGGCGTCGTGACCCGCCGCGTGACCGAAGCCGCCGAGCAGGCCGGATTCGTGTTCGCCGTGGACCCGACGTCGCTGGATGCATCGTGCGTAGGCGGCAATGTCGCAATGAACGCCGGCGGCAAGAAGGCCGTTTTGTGGGGCACCGCGCTGGACAACCTCGCGTGGTGGCGCATGGTCGATCCGGAAGGCAACTGGCTCGAGATCACGCGCCTCGACCACAACCTCGGCAAGATCCACGACATTCCCGTGGCGCGTTTCCGGCTCGACTGGTTCGACGGTTCGCGCGCGCCGGGCGAAAAATTGCTGCGTACCGAATCGCTCGATATCTCCGGCACGAAGTTCCGCAAGGAAGGGCTCGGCAAGGACGTGACGGACAAGTTCCTGTCGGGTCTGCCTGGCGTTCAGAAGGAAGGTTGCGACGGGCTGATCACATCGGCGCGATGGATCCTGCACAAGATGCCCGCGCATACGCGCACGGTCTGCCTGGAGTTTTTCGGCCAGGCGCGCGACGCGATACCGAGCATCGTGGAGATCAAGGATTATTTGTTCGAGACGTCGAAGCAGGGCGGCGCGATCCTCGCCGGGCTCGAACATCTCGACGAACGCTATCTGCGCGCCGTCGGTTACGCGACCAAAAGCAAGCGCAACGCGTTTCCGAAGATGGTGCTGATTGGCGACATCGTCGGTGACGATCCGGATGCGGTCGCCCAGGCAACGTCCGAAGTCGTGCGCATGGCAAACGGCAAGAGCGGTGAAGGTTTCGTTGCGGTGAACGCCGAGGCGCGCAAGCGTTTCTGGCTGGATCGTTCGCGCACGGCGGCTATCGCCAAGCACACGAACGCGTTCAAGATCAACGAAGACGTCGTGATTCCGCTCAACCGCATGGGCGAATACACGGATGGAATCGAGCGGATCAATATCGAGTTGTCGATCAAGAACAAGCTGCAACTGGTCGATGCGCTCGAAACCTTCTTCAAGGCTGGCAAGCTGCCGCTTGGCAAGAGCGACGACGCGAACGAAATCCCGAGCGCCGAGTTGCTCGAAGACCGCGTGCAGCAAGCGCTCGATCTGCTCAAGCGCGTGCGTGAACGCTGGACGTTCGTCGGCGAAAAGCTGGATATGCCGTTGCGCGAAGCGCAGCATTATCTGGTTCAACTCGGTTACGAAGGTCTCGCCGAGAAGCTCGCGGATCGCGTGGATTCACAGCAAGGCGTTCGCGTATTCGATGTCGCGCAAGACCGCACCATCCGCATTTCCTGGAAGCAGGAACTGCGCGCGGAATTGCGCCATATCTTCAATGGCGGCGAGTTCAAGCCGATCCTCGAAGAAGCACAGAACATCCACAAGACGGTGCTGCGTGG
>NZ_CAXTGZ010000165.1:0-11086 GCF_964243625.1 uncultured Caballeronia sp. | reverse complement strand
TGATGCTTCGGGTAATCGAGCCACCGGCAAGCTTCCAGCATGGTCTGGATCAGCGCGCGCGATGTGTTCGGGTTTTGTGCCACAAAATCGCGGCGGCTCGCGAGCACTTTCTCCGGATGCTCCGGCCAGATCTGGCTCGTGACCGCGACCGTTTTGCCCGCGCCGCGCGCTTCGGCCACGGCGTTCCAGGGCTCGCCGACACACAGGCCGTCGAGTTCTCCGTCAATCAGCGCGTCGACCATTTGCGGCGGCGGGATCACGACGCTGCGGATATCGCGTATTGGATGCACGCCCTGAGACGCGAGCCAGTAGTAAAGCCACATGGCGTGGGTGCCGGTCGGGAAAGTCTGCGCAAACACTGGACGACGCCCTAGCGTGGCAAGCGCGTCTTTCAGGTTGCCGTGCTGTTTCAACGCCGCGGTCAGCCGGTTCGACAACGTGATCGCCTGCCCGTTGCGATTCAGGACCATGAGCACGGCCATATCGCCCTGCGGTCCGCCGATACCCATCTGCACGCCGCACACGAGACCATATAGCGCATGCGCTGCATCGATCTCGCCCGAAAGCAGCTTGTCGCGCACCGCCGCCCACGACGGCTGCCTGCACAACTCGAGCGTCAGGCCATGCCGATGACCAAACTCGAGGACCTTGGCGGCGACAAGCGGCGCAGCGTCGCTCAACGCCACGAAGCCGAGGCGTATATGCGTTTTCTCGGGCTTGCCGATGGAAGAGGGCGAGGAAATATTCATGTCGTTGCAGGCTACCCCAATAGATCAGCCATCGATACCAGTTGCCGGGCGACTTCAGCAAGTTTCATCCCCTGGTCCATTGCCCGTTTGCGCAGCAGGGCGTACGCGTCCTGCTCGGACATCTTGCGCCGGTCCATCAGGAGGCGCTTGGCTTTGTCGATGAGCTTTCTGTCCGCGAGTTCCGTCTCGGCATCTGCCAGGCGTTTGAGCAATTGCACTTCGCGTGCGAAACGCGCGAGCGCGACCTCTAGAATCGGCGCGAGCTTCTCCGCTTCGAGCCCTTCCACGAGGTACGCGCTGACGCCGGCGCCGACGGCATCGCGGATCAGTTGCTGGTCGCCATCGTTGCTGAACATGAGGACCGGCCGCGGCGCGGTCTCGTTCATCACGGCGAGCTGCTCGAGTGTGTCGCGCGATGGCGATTCTGTATCGATGATCACTACGTCCGGACGCTGCTCTTCCACCACTCTCGGCAAGGCCGCCGGGGTCGCGACTTCGGCGAGCATGTCATAACCCAGGCGTGCAAGTGCCTGGCGCAAATCGCCGATGGGTTTGTCAGTGTCGGTGACGAGAAGCACGCGAAGCATGGGGCAAGTGCCGGTATTTTTATTCAGGAGCAGCGAAGGCACTTCATGGGCACATCGCGCCGGTCAAGCGGCGCGCTGGACATCGGGCGCCGGTTGTTCGACCCACTGCATGGCCTCGCCAATCGCGTTGCCTATCAGAATCACGGCAGGGCTCGTCAAACCGGCTTCGGTTGCATCGATAGCCAGCCGATCCAGCGTCCCGAGCCATCGATGCTCTGCCGGCGTCCCTGCCCACTGCACGACGGCCGCGGGCGTGGAAGCGGGCAACGCGCTCATGAGCGAAGCGCACAGGCTTTCGATGCGGGTCATGCCCATATAGATGACGAGCGTTGTTCCGGTCGCTGCGAGCGCGGTCCAGTTCGGCTCGCCGTGGTCCTGCTTGTGCGCGGTGACGAAGGTCACGCCCTGGCAATGCTCGCGATGCGTCAGCGACACACCCAGGCTCGCCGCCGCCGCAAAACCCGACGATATCCCGTTGATGATATCGACGGGAATTTGCGCACGTCGCAACGCCGCGAGCTCTTCGCCGGCACGGCCGAACAACAGCGCGTCGCCACCTTTCACGCGCACGACGTGCAGGCCCTTCAACGCATACCGCTGCATCAGCCGTTCGATGAAAGCCTGCGGCGTCGATTTGCATCCGCCGCGCTTGCCCACGCGAATCACGCGTGCGCGTGGCGCCAGCGAGGCGATCCCGGGGTTCGCCAGATCGTCGAGCAAGACAATATCGGCGAGTGCGAGCGCTTTCGCGGCCTTGATGGTCAGCAGGTCGAGGTCGCCCGGGCCTGCGCTTAGCAAAGTAACCTTGCCGGTAGTCATGATGATGATGTCCTTTGGCGGCGTTCCAAAACAAAACGGCATCCGCTCGTGCTTGTGCACGAAGGGACGCCGTTGTCCTGGATCGCCGAAAGTAAGCGCAAGACGTCGTTGCCATGCGCTTGAAGGTAAATGCAATAAGCAGGCCAAGACGCGCAACCAAGCATGGACGTGAACGCCATTCGTCTGCCCGCACGTGTGCAGTGCCGCAGCGCACCGTAGCTGTGCTTTGCTGCATCAAAAAGCATCGGCGCTCATTTTGTGAATTGACGACAAACCCCGTAAAGCCCCGTGCTGCCGTATCCGAGCCCGCATGGCATACACCTTGCGTTTGATGTCGCCAACGGATCAACGACGATCTCGTCTTTTTGCCTCACGCAGCACCGTACTGCAGCACCCTATTGCAGCAGCCCCTATGGGCTTCTTGGACAACGGCGTCCCCTGAATTCAGTCAACTGGCTGGAATCACGGGACGCCTTTTTGTTTTGTGGAACGGCCATGTCAGATAAAGCAACGCGGATCGACCTCTTCAGTTTTCGCACGGCGCCAATGCGCGCTTTTCATCTCACGTGGATGGCATTCTTCGTGTGCTTCTTCGCGTGGTTCGCATGCGCGCCGCTGATGCCATTGATCCAGCGCGAGTTCGGTCTGTCGATCGATCAGGTTGCGAACATCAACATTGCAGCGGTCGCGGCGACCATCCTCGTACGCCTGATCATCGGCCCGATGTGCGATCGATACGGCCCGCGCAAGGTCTATACGGCGTTGCTTGTCCTGGGTGCTTTTCCAGTGCTGGCGGCAGCGCTTTCAGGCGGTTACACGAGCTTTCTTCTTGCGCGCCTGGGGATCGGTGCAGTGGGCGCGAGTTTCGTGATCACGCAATATCACACCTCGGTGATGTTCGCGCCGAACGTGGTCGGCACGGCTAACGCAACGAGCGCCGGATGGGGCAATGCAGGCGCGGGCGCGGCGCAAGCGCTGGTGCCCTTGTTGCTCGCAGCAATGCTTGCCCTGGGCGCAAGCGATGCATCGGCATGGCGCTATGCGCTCGTGGTGCCGGCCCTCGCCATGCCGCTCATGGCGGTGTTCTACTGGCGCCTGACGCAAGACTGCCCGCAAGGCAACTTCGATGAACTGCGCGCGCAAGGCATCACAATCGATGGCGGCAAGAAAGGCGGCTGGGCGAGCTTTCGTGCGGCGTGCGCGAACTATCGCGTATGGATGTTGTTCGTGACGTATGCGGCATGCTTCGGCGTCGAGGTGTTCATCCATAACATCGCCGCGATCTATTACGTCAACCATTTCCATCTTTCGTTGAAAACCGCGGGCCTTGCAGCGGGAAGCTTCGGCTTGCTCGCGCTCTTCGCACGCGCACTGGGCGGCTGGCTGTCCGACAAGTTTGCCGCGCGCCGCGGACTCGATGTGCGCTCCACCTTGTTGTTCGTGCTGATCGCGGGCGAGGGCCTCGGCTTGTACTGGTTCTCGCGTGAAACCAGCGTCGGGCTCGCCGTTATCGCGATGCTCTGCTTCGGTCTCTTCACGCACATGGCATGCGGCGCGACATATGCACTTGTGCCGTTCATCGACCGCAAGTCGCTTGGCGGCGTGGCCGGGATCATCGGCGCGGGCGGCAACGTGGGCGCAGTCGCGGCAGGCTTCCTGATGAAAGGTCTCGGCAACGTCCAGCAAACCCTGGCAATGCTCGGCGTGCTCGTCTCGATCTCCGCACTCTGCGCGCTGGCCGTGCGCTTCAGCACCGAGCACAAGGCACGCGAAGCCGAATTGCGCGCGGATGCATTGGGCATCAATAACAGCATTGCAAACTGAGAGCGTTCACATCATGAAAATCGTCGTCATCGGTCATGGAATGGTGGGGCACAAGCTTCTCGAATGCATCGCCGAAAAAGCAGGGCATGGACTCGACATCACTGTACTTTGCGAAGAACCGCGACCCGCCTATGACCGCGTGCATCTGTCGGAATTTTTCTCCGGCAAGACGGCGCAGGATCTGTCACTGGTCGAAGCGGGATTCTTCGAGCGCGAGAACGTGCGGCTCGAGCTCAACGCGAAAGCGGTGTCGATCGATCGCATGGCGCGGACGGTGACCGTGTCGAGCGGCGAAGTGCTGGGCTACGACAAGCTCGTTCTCGCAACCGGGTCCTATCCGTTCGTGCCGCCGGTGGCGGGTAACGACCGGGCTGACTGCTTTGTGTATCGGACGATTGAAGATCTGGAAGCGATGAAGGAATGCGGCGCGCGATCCAGGACCGGTGCGGTCGTGGGCGGCGGTCTGCTGGGACTGGAATGCGCGAAGGCGTTGTGTGATCTCGGGTTGCAGACGCACGTGGTGGAATTCGCACCGCGCCTGATGGCCGTACAAGTCGATGACAGCGGCGCACGCGTGCTGCGCAGCAAGATCGAAGAGCTGGGCGTGACGGTTCATACGCAGAAGAATACGGTCGCGATCATTGACGGCGAAGCGGGCACGCACCGCATGCAATTCTCCGATGACACGCATCTCGATACCGACATGATCGTGTTTTCGGCCGGCATTCGCCCGCGGGACGAAATCGCTCGTATCAGCGGCCTCGAAGTGGGTGCGCGCGGCGGTATCGTGATCGACGACAACTGCGTGACCAGCGACGAACACATCTACGCGATCGGCGAATGCGCGTTGTGGCAAGGGCAAGTGTTCGGTCTCGTCGCGCCGGGTTACGACATGGCGCGCGTGGTCGCGAAGCAGTTGCTCGGCGAAGCGCATGCGTTCGCGGGAGCCGACATGAGCACGAAACTGAAGCTCATGGGCGTGGACGTGGCAAGTATTGGCGACGCGCACGGCAAGACGCCGGGCAGCCGTGCGTACCAGTTCAGCGACGAACGCAAGCAGGTCTACAAGAAGATCGTCGTGTCGGATTGCGGCAAGTTCCTGCTCGGCGGCGTGATGGTCGGCGACGCGAACGAGTACGGCACCTTGCTCCAGATGATGCTGAACCGCATCGAGTTGCCGGAGTCGCCAGAGTTCCTGATTCTCCCTTCTTCCGATGGCCAGCAGAAGCCGGGTCTTGGCGTCGATGCGCTTCCTGTCTCGGCGCAGATCTGCTCGTGCAACGACGTATCGAAGGGGACGATTTGCGAAGCCGTGTGTGCCGGCGCGATGAGCATTGGCGCATTGAAGTCGGCGACCAAGGCAGGAACATCGTGCGGCGGGTGCGTGCCGCTCGTCACGCAAGTGATGAAGGCCGAGATGAAGAAGCAAGGGCTCGCGGTCAACAATCATGTGTGCGAGCACTTTGCGTTTTCGCGGCAGGAGCTTTATCACCTTGTGCGCGTCGAGCGCATCAAGACCTTTGGCGAATTGCTTGCCAAACACGGTCATGGACTGGGCTGCGATATCTGCAAGCCGACAGTGAGCAGCATTCTTGCATCGTGCTGGAACGAGTTCGTGTTGAAGAAGGAACACGCGAGCCTGCAGGACTCGAACGACTACTACCTCGCGAATATCCAGCGCGACGGAACGTACTCCGTCGTGCCGCGCATGGCTGGCGGCGAAGTGACACCCGATGGTTTGATCGCCGTCGGACAGGTCGCGAAGAAGTACGGGCTTTACACGAAGGTGACGGGCGGCGCGAGGGTCGACCTGTTCGGCGCGCGGGTCGAGCAACTGCCGTTCATCTGGGAAGAACTGATCGCCGCCGGGTTCGAATCGGGCCACGCGTACGGCAAGGCGGTGCGTACCGTGAAGTCGTGCGTTGGTTCGACGTGGTGCCGCTTTGGCGTGGGCGATTCCGTGGGCCTCGCGATCGATATCGAGAACCGCTACAAGGGCTTGCGCGCGCCGCACAAAATCAAGTTCGGCGTCTCCGGCTGCACGCGCGAATGCGCGGAAGCGCAGGGCAAGGACGTCGGCATCATCGCGACCGAGAAGGGTTGGAACCTTTACGTCTGCGGCAACGGTGGCATGAAACCGCGCCACGCTGAACTCCTTGCGGCGGATCTGGATGCGGTGACGCTCGTGAAATACATCGACCGCTTCCTGATGTTTTATGTGCGCACCGCTGACCGCTTGCAGCGCACGAGTGTCTGGCGCGACAACCTTGAAGGCGGTCTCGACTATCTGATCGATGTTGTCGTGCACGACAAGCTCGGCCTCGCCGCCGAACTCGAAGCCGAGATGCAGCACGTCGCCGATACCTACGAGTGCGAGTGGAAAAAAGCCGTCACCGATCCCGAAACCCGCAAGCGGTTCCGCCATTTCGTGAACAGCGACGCGTCCGACAACAACGTGAGTTTTGTCGAGGAGCGCGGGCAGATTCGTCCCGCTACGCCCGCTGAACGCAAGTTGATCGGCATCCCTGTCGTTGTCGAAACCGTTTGATGGAGGGCGTCATGAACATTGATCGAATTCCCGCAGCGTGGGTGCCCGTGTGCGCGCTCGATGACATCCTGCCGAACACCGGCGTATGCGCGCTGATCAACGGCACGCAAGTCGCGGTGTTTCATCTCGCCGATGGCGAAGGCGGCGTGTTCGCCATCGATAACTTCGATCCGGGATCGCAGGCCTCGGTGCTCTCGCGCGGACTGATCGGCAATCTGGGCGATCGCATTGTGGTCGCATCGCCGATCTACAAGCATCACTTCGACTTGCGCACCGGCGAGTGCCTCGAGATTCCTGCGAACTCGGTCAACGCGTTTGCAACGCGCGTCGAAGACGGACAAGTCTGGGTCGCGGTCTAACCGAAATGAACACCAGCACCGTCAAGTCTGTTTGCCCCTATTGCGGCGTTGGCTGCGGAATGGTCCTGCATGTCGAGGACGGGCAAGTGGTCAAGGTGTCGGGTGACAAGGAACATCCTGCCAACTTCGGGCGTCTTTGCACGAAAGGACAGTCCGCGCACGTTGCCTTGCGCAAATCGGGGCGCCTTGAAAGCGCGTTTATTCGTCACGCACGCGGTCAGGACCCAGTACCGCTTCCGATGACACAGGCGCTGACCGACACCGCTCACCGCCTGCGCGCCATCCTGGACAAACACGGCCCCGATGCGCTTTCTTTTTACGTCTCCGGCCAGATGTCGATAGAAGCGCAGTACCTTGTCAACAAGCTCGCAAAGGGGTTCGTGAGCACGAACAATATCGAGTCCAACTCGCGGCTGTGCATGGCGAGCGCAGGCAGCGGCTACAAGCTTTCGCTGGGAGCGGACGGGCCGCCGGGGTCGTATCAGGACATCGACAAGGCCAACCTGTTTTTTGTGATCGGCGCGAACATGGCCGACTGCCACCCGATCCTGTTTCTTCGCATGATGGACCGCGTGAAGGCGGGCGCGAAGCTGATCGTGGTCGATCCGCGCCGCAATGCTACCGCCGACAAAGCGGGGCTCTTCATGCAGATCAAGCCCGGCACCGACCTCGCGCTGATCAATGGTTTGCTGCATCTGTTGTACGAAAACGGGCATACGGACGCGGGTTTCATCGATGAAGCGACTGAGGGTTGGGACGCGATGCCCGCATTTCTCGCGGACTATACGCCCGCCAAGGTCGCCGCGATCACCGGCATTCCTGAAGCTGATATCCGCTGCGCGGCGCAATGGATCGGCGAAGCGCCGGAGTGGATGAGCTGCTGGACCATGGGCCTCAACCAGAGCACGCATGGCACGTGGAATACGAATGCCATCTGCAATCTGCATCTGGCGACGGGCAAGATCTGTCGTCCCGGCAGCGGCCCGTTCTCACTCACCGGTCAGCCCAACGCGATGGGCGGCCGCGAGATGGGATACATGGGTCCGGGCTTGCCGGGGCAGCGCTCGGTGCTCGTCGATGAAGACCGCGAGTTCATGGAAGACCTGTGGCGCATTCCGGAAGGCTCGCTCAGGACATCGGTGGGGAACGGCACCGTGGATATGTTTTCGCGCATGGCCGCCGGCAGCATCAAGGCGTGCTGGATCATCTGCACGAACCCGGTCGCAAGCGTGGCGAACCGCCAGACCGTGATCGCGGGATTGCAGGCCGCGGAGCTCGTCATTACGCAGGACGCCTTCCTCGATACCGAGACCAACCGCTACGCCGATGTCCTTCTGCCCGGCGCGTTATGGGCCGAAGCCGAAGGCGTGATGATCAACTCCGAGCGCAATATGACGCTCACGCAAAAGGCTGTCGATCCGCCGGGAACGGCCATGCCCGACTGGCAGATCGTCGCGCAAGTGGCGTGCGAAATGGGCTTCGCCGATGCGTTCAGCTATGCATCGGCAGAAGATGTGTTTGCGGAGATCGTGCGGACATCGAACGCGAAGACCGGCTACGACCTGCGCGGCGCGAGCCATGAACGGCTGCGCGAGTCGCCACTGCAATGGCCCGTTGAGAGAGACGCGGCATCTGATCGCAACCCGGTGCGTTACATCAACGATGGTGTACATCAGACATTGAAAGTGTCGCCCGATGGCAGCCGTCCTCGGCTCGTGTTTCCAACCGCGAGCGGCAAGGCTGTGTTCTTCGCGCGCCCGCACGTGCAGCCAGCCGAGATGCCGGACGTGGAGCGTCCTGTCGTGTTGAACACGGGTCGCTTGCAGCATCAGTGGCACACCATGACGAAGACCGGCAAGGTCGCAATGCTCAACAAGCTGAACCCGAAACCCTTTGTGGAAATCCATCCTGAAGATGCGGCGGCGTTGGGCATTGAAACGAAGGACGCCGTCGAGATCAGGTCGCGTCGCGGTCGTGCTGTGTTGCCGGCCGTCGTGACAGATCGCGTTCGCGCCGGCAACTGTTTTGCGCCGATGCACTGGAACGATGTCTATGGTGACGAGCTTTGCATCAACGCCGTGACCAATGATGCGGTCGATCCCATTTCGCAGCAGCCCGAATTCAAGTTCTGCGCCGTTGCGCTGAGTCGCGTTGCGCCTGGAACGAGCGACGTCATACCCGATACGCACGACGATCACACCGACATCACTCAGGAACCGGACATGTCCCGCATAGATGCCCTCTCCGCGTTGCTCGGCATCCCGGAAACGCCGGCGCCTCGACTCAGCGAGGTGGAGCGGTCGTACGTCGCCGGGTTCATGAGCGGGCTGAGGTCGAACGAGAGCCGCGCGGCTCAAGGTGTTCCCGTGTTGCCCCCCAGCGCGCCGTTTGCGCCGCAGACCCGCCTGTGGTTCGATGGCGTGCTTGCCGGTTTGTTCAGCCGCGCGGAAGGGGCCGTGGCTGTCCCGCAACAGGCGCATGAACCGGCGCATGAACCGGCGGTTCGCATCGTGCGGGCACGGCCGAAGGTCACTTTGTTGTGGGCATCGCAGACAGGCAACATCGAATCGTTGACCGAGCGCTATGCGACTCAGCTCATGGAGTCGGGCTTCGAGATTCGTACATCGTGCATGGATGATTTTGCGGTATCGGGCCTGGAAAAAGCGCAATACGTGCTGCTGATGACCAGCACGTTCGGCGATGGCGATGCACCCGATAACGGCCAAAGCTTCTGGGCCGAACTTCAAGCCGATAACGCACCGCGTCTGGACACCGTGCATTACGCGGTGCTCGCTTTCGGCGATCGCAACTACGACGCGTTCTGCGGCCACGGACGAAAACTGGATGCACGCATGCTGGAGCGCGGCGCTAGACGCCTCGCCGACCGCGTGGACTGCGATGTCGAATATCAACCCGATGCTGACGCCTGGCTCGAACGGATTGCCGCGCGCATGAAGGCGGAAGACGAAGCGCTGCATGCAGTTGCCGCCGATGGAATGATCCCTTCCGTTTTGCCTGGGACTGTTGCTTCGAAGGCGCATCCGGCTACGTCGCGGCTTGTAAAGAACTTGCGGCTGAACAAGCAGGGCGCGACGAAGGACACACGGTATTTCTCGCTAGCATCGAAGGACTCGGGCCTTGAATACGAAGTCGGCGATGCGTTGGGTGTGTGGCCGAGTAACTGCCCTGAACTCGTAGATGAACTCATCGGCCTGAGCCATCTTTCGCCCGATGCGCCTGTCACAGTAGCGGGTCCGGGCGAGATGCGCCTGGCCGATGCACTTGGCAAGCATTACGAAATCGCGCGGCCAAGCGCTGACGCGCTTGCGTTCATTGCGGCACGGACGGACAACGGCACGTTGAAGGACATGCTCCGGGAAGATCGCAAGGCTGATCTGAAGAAATGGCTCTGGGGCCAGCAGTTGGCGGACGTCCTGCACGAGTTTCCGGTGAAGCTTTCCGCGAATGAACTGACTGGAATGTTGAAGCGCATGCAACCGCGCCTGTATTCGATCGCGTCGAGTCCCAAGGCGCATGCCGACGAGATCCACCTGACCGTGTCGGCGGTACGCTACAACAATGGGCGGCGTCATCGAAAAGGTGTGTCATCGACTTTCCTGGCCGATCGCGCAGAAGACGTCAATGTCCCGGTGTTCGTGCAAAAGTCGGCGCATTTCCGGCTTCCGCGCAATGGCGATGTACCCATGATCATGGTCGGTCCCGGCACGGGCGTGGCGCCGTTTCGTGGCTTCCTGCATGAGCGCGAGGCCCGCGGCGATACCGGCCGCAACTGGCTGTTCTTCGGCGAGCAGCATGCCGCAACCGACTATTACTACGGCGATGAACTCGATGAAATGCGTCGCAAGGGCCTGCTGAACCGCCTTGATCTTGCGTTTTCTCGCGACCAGGCGGAGAAGATCTACGTGCAAGACCGGATGCGGGAGCAGGGCGCCGATCTGTGGAAGTGGCTCGAGGAAGGCGCGCATTTCTATGTTTGCGGCGACGCCAGCCGCATGGCGAAGGATGTGGATGCTGCCTTGAGATCCGTGGTGATTCAGCAGGGCGGCATGAGCGACGACAGGGCGCGGGACTACGTGGGCCGCATGGTGAAGGAAAAGCGCTATGTGCGGGATGTTTATTGAAGCAGTCCGACAGCGACCCGTCTGAAAAAATCAGCCTTTAGCCAAGGCTTCCCGATGC
>NZ_CAXTGZ010000164.1:0-11110 GCF_964243625.1 uncultured Caballeronia sp. | reverse complement strand
GTTGCCATCGGCGTCAACGAAGCCTTTCGAGAGCTTGGCGGTTCTATGACAGCAGCGGTCGCGCAACGCGTGAGGTTTGCCGCCCGCGCCCTTCCACAGCACGATGCTGACGCCCAGCAGCGTGAACGGCTTGGGGCCATCGTCGAGATCCGACACGGGCATGATTGCGTACCAGAAGCGGCGCAGGACTTTTTGACGTGTAACCAGCATGATTCGATTCCCTTTTATCAGCGCCGCTTACGGCATGACCTTGGCGGTCTGGATGTACTGCAGCGTGTAGGCGCTCTTGTAGTCGGTACTGGCCTTGAGAAGCTTCGCGCCGACCATGTAGTCGTAGGTCTTCTTCCAGCGGGCATCGGTCATCGCGCCTATGCCGAGCGTGCCTGCGTCGCCCCCTGTCACGAGCTTGAGTTTCTTCAGTTGCGCCACGCCGAACGCGAGCTGCGCATCGCTCATCTCGGGGTTGTCCTTCTTGATCAGCGCGTTGCCCGGAGCCGGATTGGCGAGGTAACTTTTCCAGCCTTCCATCGACGCCTTGACGAAACGCGCAGTCACGTCGGGCCGGTCGGCGAGCGTCTTGCGCAAGCCGACGATGGTCGTGTTGTACGGCGGATAACCGTCGTCGGCAAAGAGGAAGAAGTGGGTCTTCACGTGCGCCTGATCCGCCTGGAATGTTTCCGATGACGGATACGCCTGCATCGCGACATTCGGATCTACAAAGAACGGTTGCAGGTTGAACGTGTAAGGGCGCGTCTGGCTGTCGGTATATCCGTATCTGGACTTGAGCCACGGCCACCAGCTTGTCCTGCCCGCACCGGCGACCAGGATCGTCTTGCCTTTGAGATCGGCGAGGTTCTTCACATCGTCGTGAACCAGCATGCCCTGCGGATCGAATTGAAACGATGCCGCCACGGTCGTGACTGGAATCCCCGCCTCCACGCTGGACAGCACCTGGAAGTCATAGCCAAGGATGAAATCCGCCTGTCCGCCAACGAGCAATTGCATGCCGTTCACTTGCGGACCGCCCATCTTGATCGTGACATCGAGGCCGGCTTGTTTGTAAAGCCCGGTAGCCAGCGCCTGATAAAAACCGCCGTGCTCGGCTTGCGCGTACCAGCTTGTGAGCACGGTGACGGAATCGGCGGCGTGAACAGGGGAAACAAGAATAACGCTTAAAACAAGCACTGAAAGATGAAAGAAGCGACGTAGAACACGCATGTTTTTTGACTCCGCGAGTGAACGTGGGGAGCCAGCTACAACGCCTGAACGTGTTCCGGATTGCCGAGACGCACAACAAGGGAGATGGTGGGGCACTACACGCACGCTCCTTGTTGAGCGAGATCGGACGATCCCGTTCAAACGCCGACGCTGGTCGACGTGGGCGCGCGATGCGCCCCAAGAGCAATGCCCCATGCTGGTTACTGCGAATACACCAGACACTAGCCGCTTCTACTCTGCAATGTTTCTAAGCGAATTTTATGCCAATGATTCTATAAGGCCCGAACGTCGCTGACAAGCGATGCCGGCGTGCACACCGCACCCGCGCGATGCACGCTCGCACCGCCGAAGTGCCCGGCCATTATCAACCAGCGAACGCTCATGCAAATCCCCGCGTTACACTACGCCCGAACCCGGCGCCCAACCTGCGTGGAAACCCCAAGTGGCAAAAGTCTCTACCATTCGCGATGTTGCCGAACTGGCGGATGTGTCGAAAGCGACCGTCTCGCGCTACCTGAACGGCAGCCTCGTGCTGCCGCCGGACACGGCCAAACGCGTCGATGACGCCGTGCTCGCGCTCAACTATCGCCAGAACAGTCTCGCCCGGCGGCTCAGCCTTGGAAGCAGCGAGACCATCGGCCTCGCCATGCCGGAAGTCGCAAATCCATTCTTCGCCGAACTTGCCGACGCCGTCGAGGAAGCCGCCTCAGCCAGCGGCTATGGCCTCGCGCTCTGCATCACGCGCAACAAGCTCGAACGCGAGGCGCTTTATTTGAGCTGGCTCGACACGCGTCATCTCGACGGCCTGATCCTCGCGACGAACCGACCGGACGACGGGTCATTGCGAAAGCTCATGGGCGAGCGCGCGAACATCGTGCTGGTGGACGAGGACGTGCCGGGCGCGGACGTGCCGCGTGTTTTCGTCGATAACATCGAGGGCGGTTATCAGGCCACCCGCCATCTGCTCGATGCCGGCCACAAGCGGATCGCGCACGTGACCGGTCCCGAAGCGCTCTTCACGGTGCAGGAACGGCTCGCGGGTTACAAGCGCGCACTCGCCGAAGCACAGGTCCGCTTCGATCCGAAGCTCGTCCACTTCGGCTCGTACGATCGCGCCTTCGGGCGCGAAATCGGCACGAAACTCGTCACGAGCGCAAAGCCACCGACCGCGCTGTTCGCGACCAGCGACTACATTGCGGTCGGCGTGCTAGATGCGCTGCGCGAACGCGCGCTGAGCGTGCCGGACTACATGTCGATAGTCGGATTCGACGACATGGAGTTCGCCAACCTCCTCATGCCCGCCATCACCACGGTGCGCCAGTCGGCCGCCGAACTCGGGCGAACGAGCGTGGCGCTGCTGGTATCGATGCTCACGGGCAACGTCACGTCCGACCCTGCCATACATCGCCTGCCGGTGCGCCTGATCGAACGCGCGTCGGTTGCGCCGCCGCGCGCCGGGTCATGACTCGTGCCCGCGTCCCGCGGTTGCGCGATCGAGTTCGCAGAACTCGTGATCGGAAAGCGTGATCGCGCTGGAAGCCGCATTCTCGACGAGATGTGCGAGCCTGGAGGTTCCCGGTATCGGCAGCATGACCGGACTGCGCTGCAGTAGCCATGCAAGCGCAATCTGGCCGACGCGAGCGCCATGACGACGGGCGATGATATCGAGCAACGATCCCGGCCGGGTCAGTTCCCCGGCCGCCAACGGGTACCACGGAATGAAGCCGATGCCATGCACCGTGCAGTAATCCAGCACGTCTTCACTCCTGCGATCGCCCAGGTTGAAGCGGTTCTGCACCGTTGCCACCTTGAAGTATTTGGACGCGGCCTTGATGTCAGGCACGCAGACTTCGCTCAGGCCTGCGTGGCGGATCACGCCGGTATCGATGAGGTGCTTTACCGCCCCAAACTGTTCATCGCGCGGCACGGCAGGATCGATCCGATGCAACTGCCATAAACCAATCTGTTCGACACCCAGCCTGCGCAAGCTGCCACGGGCCTGCTCGATCAGATACTCGGGGCGGCCATGCGATTCCCATCGGCCGGGCCCCGAGCGCACGAGACCGGCCTTCGTCGCGACGAGCAACCGGGCGTCATACGGATGCAGCGCTTCGCGGATCAGTTCCTCTGAAACACCGGGGCCGTATGAATCGGCAGTATCGATGAAATCCACCCCGAGTTCCGGCAGACGCTGCAATACGCGGATAGCTTCAGCGTGATCGGCGGGCATGCCCCAGACGCCCGGACCGGTAATGCGCATGGCGCCGAAACCGAGTCGCCGGACCTCGGTTTCCCCACCAATCCTGAACGTCGAGCGAAGAATGGTCATGCGGGGCAGGCGGTCGATGCGCACCGGACTTTGACCACATGCCGGCCGATACTCACGGTCAGCACCAGCGCCCCTACCTCGCATAACGCGGCGACCCAGCCAAGGTCGCTCACGGACGCGACACTCAAGGTGAGTGAACCGAGCGCGGCGCCAAGCGAGAAACCAAGGTACATGAACGAAGCATTCAGCGACAAAGCGATCGGCGTGCCGCGCAATCCGGCGATGCCAATGAGTCCCGCCTGCTGCGCCGGATAGAAGCACCAGTGCGCGATTCCCCACGCCACCACACCCACGAGCACGGGAACCAGCGCAAGCGAAGCGGGCAACCAGTGCGCACTCGCCGACATCAGCGCGAAAGCGAAAATCGATACCGTCAGACAAGGAATGATCACGCGCCGCGAGCCGAGCCGATCCACCGCCTTCCCGCCGATAAACACCCCTACCGCCGCCGCGACGCCCCATGTGAAGAGCACGTACCCGATCTGCGCGCCATGCAGCTGCGTCGTCCTGGCAATAAAGAGCGCGAGATACGTATAGATCGTATAGGCGCCCGTGGCCCACAGCGTGGTGACGAGCAAGGTCATCAGGACCACGGGTCGGCGCGCGGTATCGATACGTTCACGCAAGGTGGCCGTCGGCAATCCTGCGCCGATTGAACGCGGCAGTCCGAACAACAGCCCGGCGCTCGCCGCAGCGGAAAGCGCCGCGACGCCCGCGAACGTCATGCGCCAGCCGAGCCGGTCACCAATCACCGCGCCCAACGGCACGCCGAACGCCACGGCAATCGTGATTCCGCCATTCACGATCGCGAGCGCCGTGCCGCGCCGATCCGGTCCGGCGATCGCGCCCGCCAGTGCGTTGGCGCCGGGCACGTACAGGCCCGCGGCAGTTGCGAGCACGATGCGCGCCGCCATCAGCTCCCAGTAATTCTGCGCGCCCCAGGCGAGGACGTTCGCCACAGCGAATGCCGAGAGCGCCGCGATCATCAGCGTGCGCCGATGAAACGCGCCGGTCAGCGCCGTCAGCACGGGCGAACTGAATGCGTAGGCAAGCGCAAACACCGTGACAAGCTGCCCCGTCGCAACGATGCTCGTGTGCAGGTCGGCAGCCATGTCCGGCAACAGCCCGGCGATCATGAAGCTCTCGGTGCCGACTGCAAACGTACCGAGCGCGAGCCAGTAGAGCGGCGCAAGGGACGGGGAAGACGTGGATGAAGAGTTCACGTTCGGCTCCCGGTCATGCGGCCACGGCTTCGCCGCTATGGAACGGATAGTCGGTATAACCGACCTCCGTGCCGCCAAAGAACGTGGGACGATCATATGGATTGAGCGGCAACTCAAGACGCAGGCGTTCGGGCAGATCCGGATTCGCGATGAAATCACGGCCAAACGCCACGAGGTCCGCGTCGCCCGCCTGAATCACGGCTTCCGCTGTTCCGGCCTTGAAGCCGCCTGCCGCGATGATCACGCCCTTGTAGTGCTTGCGGATAAGCAGTGCAGCGACGGGGTTCGGGTCCTTGCTGTCGTCATCGACATTGCCAAGCACCCGCGGCTCGATCAGATGGATATAAGCGAGGTTCAGCTTGGCCAGTTCCTCTGCAACGTAAGTAAAGAGGCCTTCCGGGTTGCTGTCGGACATATCGCCCCATGTGCCGCTCGGTCCAAGGCGCACGGCCACGCGGTCGCTGCCCCAGACGGAGATGACCGCACGCGTGACTTCCATCAGGAAGCGAGCGCGGTTTTCGAACGAACCGCCATAGATGTCCGTGCGCTTGTTGCTGCCGTCCTGCAAGAACTGATCGAACAGATAGCCGTTCGCCCCGTGCAACTCGACGCCATCGAAACCCGCCTCTTTGCCGCGCAAAGCGGCGGTACGGAAGCTCTCGACCAGCCCGGCGATTTCGGGCACCGTCAGCGCACGGCTCGGGGTATTCGGAATCCAGCCAGCTTCGGTATAAGCCACGCCGCCGTGCAGCACCTCGGAAGGTGCGACCGGCTGGGCGCCAACCGGCTGCAACTGGCTGTTCGACTGCCGTCCCGCGTGATAAAGCTGCAGGAACATGTGGGCGCCTTTGGCATGCACGGCATCGGTGATGTGCTTCCAGCCGGCGATCTGGCTGTCGTCGTACAAACCGGGCGCGCCCAGATAACCGTTGCCGTTGGGCGCGGCAATGGTAGCTTCGCTGATCAGGAAACCGCCCTTCGAGGCGCGCTGGGTGTAGTACTCGGCCATCAACGGACCGGGTTTTGCGCCTTCCTCGGCACGCATGCGGGTAAGCGGCGCAAGCACGACACGATGCGAAAATTCCAGGGGACCCACTTTGACGGCGGAATGAAGTTTAGACATGACTCTCTCCAGATTTGGTGGGCTGCCGATATTGACCGGCAGCGGGTGCTTCGACCTTGGATGAGAGTGTAGGAACGATTCAAAAGAAGAAAAATGGGCTAAGGTTCCGAATATATTGGACAGAAAAGTCCTTATTGGCATTTGCACGGTCGTAACCGGCCAGGCGCAAATGCGCCGCGTGGCGGACGAAAAATCTGCGAACTTCTCCCGGGACACAATCATGGACAGCCTTGGCGGCATTTCGATGTTCGTACAGGTCGCAGACACCCGCAGCTTCACGGAAACGGGGCGGCAGCTCGGTTTATCGTCGTCGGCGGTTGGCAAGAGCATCGCGCGAATGGAAGAACGCCTGGGCGTGCGGCTTTTTCATCGCAGCACGCGCAGCATCACGCTGACCGCCGAAGGCACGCTGTTCCTCGAGCGATGCCGGCGTATTCTCGGCGAGGTGGAAGCCGCTGAAGCCGAACTGTCCGACGCCGCCGGCAGCCCGCGCGGCCGCCTGCGGATCAGCACGCCGCAGTTGTCCGGGCTCATCATGCCGGCGCTCGATGGCTTCATGGCGCAGTACCCGGACATCGAAATCGACGTGGATTTGTCCGATCGAATGGTCGATGTGGTTGAAGAAGGCTTCGACACCGTGATTCGCACGGGCGCACAACATGACTCGCGGCTGGTATCGCGCCGTCTCGGTTCCTGCGGACAGGTGCTGGTCGCCTCGCCCGGTTATCTCCGGCAACGGGGCACGCCATCGCATCCTGCGGACCTTGTTCACCACGCTTGCCTGCTCCACAAGTTTCCCGCGACGGGCAGGCTCGAACGCTGGCCGTTCCAGCTTGCGGCATCGGAGGCGGATCCAGAGCTTCCGCAAACTTTCGTCAGCAACACGATCGAAGTCCTGGGGTTTCTTGCGCTGCAGGACAAAGGTCTGGCGTTCCTGCCAACCTTCCTCGTGCGCGATGCGCTTGCCAGCGGCGCACTGCAAGTCGTGCTCGACGATTACATCAACCAGACCGTAACCTTCTGGATTCTCTGGCCGGCGAGCCGCTATGCGTCGCCCAAGCTGCGCGTGTTCATCGACTACATCAGTCAGAACCTGAAGATCTAGTGCGCTCAATGCGTTTCGGACATCGATGTCCGCAATGTTCGGAATCGCAGCCCGTTTATCTTTAATCCCGTCACTCCTACGATGCCTCCTGTCGCCGCGCAGTCGTCTGCGCAGCCTAACGCAGGAGTTTCTCGTGAACGATAGAAAGATTGGCGTCGGTGTCATCGGCCTGGGCCATTGGTCGGAATATGGGCATTTGCCGTCGCTCAAGCGGTTGCCCGATTACGAACTGACGGCCGTGTACAGCCGCAGCGCCGACAAGGCATCGAGCCTCGTGGAACGCCACGGCTTCAAATACGCGGCATCGTCGGTGCAGGAGCTGGCGGCGAATCCGGAAGTCGATCTGGTGCTCGTGCTGACGCCGGCGTTCCAGCACGAAGAAGGTATTCGCGCCGCGATCGCGGCAGGCAAGGACGTGTACTGCGAGTGGCCGTTGACGCCCGACACGGCTTTGTCGAAGGAGCTGCTTGCATTGGCCGACAAAGCGGGCGTGCGCACGATCGTCGGCCTGCAGCGGCGGTTGAATCCGGGATATCGCTACGTGGGCGATTTGCTGGACCACGGCGATATAGGCGATATCCGTTCCGTGCGCCTGCATGTCAGCGTGGAATATTTCCAGCGTGAACGCCCTGCTTCGCTTTACTACACGATCCCCGAGAAAAACTTTTCGAGCCTCCTCTCAATCTATGGCGGTCATTTCCTGGACGCCCTCTTCACGACGATGACCGGTTTCCCGCAAAGCCTGTCCGCGCTCACAGTCAATCAGTTCAAGGAAGTCACGCTGTTGGAAACGGGCGATACATTGCCGCATACAAATGCAGACCAGGTCGTTCTCGCGGGAACGTTCGCGAAAGGCGCCGTGCTGAGCGTTCATCTGGAGGCAGGCAAACGCAACAACTACGGCGTTCAGCTCGACATTACGGGCAGCAAGGGCGACCTGAAGATCACGAACACGTCGAGCTTCGGCGACACGTTCAACCGTATCGAAATCGCACGAGGCGACAGCCAGCCAATGACCGTGCTTACGGTTCCGTCCGAATATGAATGGCTGGAAGAGGGCGAACTGGGCGGCAGCGTCGTGGAGCTGGCGAGCCTCTATGCGGCCCACGCCCGCGATGTCAAGACCGGTTCGACGCTCGCACCTTCATTCGCGGACGCAATCCGGATGCATGAGTTGATGGAACAGATCAAGGAATCGGACAGTTCAGGCAAACGGGTCGAGTTGTCGTTCAGTATTCCGATGGATTCCTCGCATCAAAGATGACGGTCATCCGCGCCAGCGGTGTCTGAAACATGAATACATTTACGCCAACGCGGCGCACACTGCGACGAGAGTCGCCTCAAATGGGACAGCAAACATGACGAAGTTATCGAACATCCTTTTTGTTCACGGCGCCTGGGCCAATTCCTCGGCCTGGGACAAGGTCTTGCCGCTGATCGAAGCCGCTGGTCTGACGGGAACATCGGTCTCACTTTCGCTGACGTCGCTCGCCGATGACGTCGCGACAGTGAAACGCGCGATTGCCTTGATAGAAGGACCGCTATTGCTCGTGGGTCATTCCTATGGCGGCGCTGTCATTACCGAGGCCGGAAACGATCCGAAGGTTGCGGGTCTCGTTTATGTCGCGGCGTTTGCGCCAGAGGCCGGCGAGTCCGCGGCATCGCTTGGCGCTGGTGCTCCACCGACTCGCCTGCTGGAGGTCGTCCGTCCCGACGCGCATGAGTTTTTCAAGCTGACACGTGAAGGCGTCGATGAGGTATTCGCCCAGGACCTGACCCCTGCGGAGCGTTCGACGATCTTTGCAACACAAAATCCGTTAGCCGGCGCGGCGCTGGGCGGCGCGGTCACGTCACCGGCATGGAAGCAAAAGCCAAGCTGGTATCTGCTCGCAACCGCGGATCGCACCATTCATCCGGAGCTTCAGAAGACGATGGCAGCGCGGGCTGATGCAACGACGATCAGCATCGATGCAAGTCATGTCGCGATGCTGTCGCAACCGCGCGCAGTTGCCGATCTGATCTTACAGGCCGCCGGCTGACCGGCACGTCCGACTCTGTCCGGTAAACCTCAATGGAGTCCGACATGGCCATCACTACGCCACAGCAAAACAAAGAGACGGTCCTCGAAGCGTTCGAGACGCTCTTCAACAAGCGCGACTACGAAACGGCCAGACATTTCTGGTCGGACACGTATATCCATCAAAGCGCTCACATTGCCCCGGGCCGCGATGGCCTGTTCGATCTGATCCGCTCGCTGCCCGGGACGCTGCGCTACGAGAACCAGGTGATCGTGGCCGAGGGCGACTATGTGATCGCCCACGGCCGCTTTTCGGGCCACGGTCTGCCTGCTGCCTGGATCGCCGCCGATATCGTCCGCTTTGAAGACGGCAAGCTGGCAGAGCACTGGGACGTGATCGAGAACGAAGCCGCTCAAGCTGATTCCGTGAGCGGCCTGCCCATGTTCGGTGACACGTTTCCAGCCTGATCTTTCCAATCCATCGCTATTCAAGGACGCATCATGAAACTCACAGGTAATACGATCTTCATCACCGGCGGCGGTTCGGGCATCGGCCGGGGCCTCGCTGAAGCACTGCACAAACTCGGCAACCAGGTGATCATTGCAGGCCGGCGACGCAGTCATCTCGACGCCGTGATCGCAGCCAATCCGGGCATGAAGGCGGTCGAGCTCGACATCTCCGATCCAGCGAGCATCGAACGTGTGGCAGCAAAGCTGATCGTCGATCACCCCGAGCTCAATGTGCTGATCAACAACGCGGGCATCATGCAGGCCGATGCAGTCGCCGGCAAGATCGACGACGCCCAGATGGTGTCCATCGTCACGACCAATCTGATCGGTCCGATCCGGATGACCTCCGCGCTGGTCGAACACCTGAAGACCCGCAACGACGCAATCGTCGCGTACACCAGCTCGGTGCTCGCGTTCGTGCCATTGGCGCTTACGGCGGTCTACTCGTCGACCAAGGCGGCGCTGCACTCGTACGCACTGTCACAACGTTTCATGCTGAAGGACACGTCGGTCCGCGTTCTCGAAATCGCGCCGCCGTGGGTGCGCACCGAGCTTATGAACAGCCAGGAAGCCGAGATGGCGATGCCGCTCGATCAGTTTATCGATGAGACGATCAAGGCGCTCGGTAGCGGGGCGGACGAGATTCTGGTGGAAGCAGCCAGGCCGATGCGCGCGAACCCCGGACCGGGCGAGCACGATTTCGTCAACGGCTTCAATTCCCAGATGATGGCAACAATGGGCGGATAACCTTCCTCCGCGCATATGAGCCGGCTGGGGCCAACTGCGCCCCAGCGGCTCGAGCACTAAGCTTTACTTCTCTCCCTGCACTCCCTCGTACTTTCCCCTATCTTTTTTTGAAAAGATTGACAGCCCAATACTCGCGGTTTAATTTTTATAAACCGGTTTACAAGCGGGCGGCGCAATGTCGGTTGCGCCCACGAAGTCTTCCTTCAATTCACCGGCCGCGCGGCTTTCAATGACCGTACAAAAACGGCCGGACCAACCAGGAAAGGGATTCCGATGAGCGCTGCATTGCATTTCCGCCGCATGACCGCCGTGTTGCTTGGCGCGTCCCTGCTCGCTTTCGCGGGCGCGGCACTGGCCGCGGGCAAGAAGATCGCCATGGTGCAGATCAACCAGGAGGCGCTCTTTTTCACGCAGATGGACCAGGGCGCGCAAGCCGCCGCGAAAGCCGCGGGCGTCGAGCTCGCCATCTTCAATTCGAACAACGATCCGAGCGCGCAAAACAGCGCCATCGAAACGTATATCCAGCAAAAGGTCGATGCGATCCTGGTCGTCGCCATCGACGTGAACGGGATCAAGCCCGCGATCACCGAAGCCAAGAAAGCGGGCATTCCGGTGGTAACCATCGACGCAATCGTCGATGGCGATAACGCGGTGCAAGTGGGTGTCGACAACAAGAAGGTCGGCGAGGACATCGGTAAGTACACAGCGAATTACATCAAGACGAACCTTGGCGGGAAGGCGAGCATCGGCGTGGTGGGCGCGCTGAATTCCTTCATTCAGAACGTGCGGCTGGATGGCTTCAAGGCGGGTATCGCGACGGTGCCGGGCGCAAAGATCG
>NZ_CAXTGZ010000163.1:0-11156 GCF_964243625.1 uncultured Caballeronia sp. | reverse complement strand
CCGCATCCGCTTCAACGGCCACGCGGAGGTCGGCGTCGAAATCGCGAAAGCCATGCTGCGCGATGCACGTCTCCTGATCATGGACGAGCCGACCGCGACGCTCACGCCTTCGGAAACGCAGCGCCTCTTTGCATTGATGGCGCGGCTTAAAGACGACGGCGTGACGATCGTCTATATCTCGCACAAGCTCGACGAAGTGGAGCGCGTGACAGATGAAGTGATCGTGATGCGCGACGGCCGCTTCGTCACGCGCAGCCCGACGGCCGAAACATCGCGCCAGCAGATGGCGAACCAGATGGTCGGGCGCGAGGTATCGGACATGTTCCCCGACAAACCGCCGCTTGCAACGGATGCGCCCATTGCGTTCAAGGTCGATAACGCCTTCGTTCCCGGCTGGGCGGAGAACGTCAGCTTCTCGGTGCGCGCGGGCGAGGTGTTCGGCTTTGCGGGACTCGTGGGCGCGGGGCGTACGGAACTGTTCGAAGGACTCATCGGTTTGCGGGTTTTGACCGCGGGACGCATGGAACTGGAAGGCGTCCAGATCAATCCGCGCAACCCGCGCGCAGCCATGAAAAACGGCATCACGTACTTGAGCGAAGACCGCAAGGGCCGCGGCCTGCACGTCGACATGGCGCTCAAGGACAACCTCACCATGATGACGCTCGAACGCTACGCGCATCCGCTGCTTGATGGCCGCGCCGAACGCGATGCGCTCAAAAAAGCCGTACAGGACTTCGGTATCCGCACGGGCAATCTTGCGAGCCGCGCGCGCATGTTGTCGGGCGGCAATCAGCAAAAACTTG
Source organism: uncultured Caballeronia sp. (assembly GCF_964243625.1). Classification (NCBI taxonomy): domain Bacteria; kingdom Pseudomonadati; phylum Pseudomonadota; class Betaproteobacteria; order Burkholderiales; family Burkholderiaceae; genus Caballeronia; species uncultured Caballeronia sp. The sequence goes on along the minus strand of NZ_CAXTGZ010000163.1, from coordinate 10,353 downwards.
CGCTGGCGAAATTCCTGCATCCCGATCCGCGCGTAGTCGTGCTCGATGAACCCACGCGCGGTGTCGATGTCGGCGCAAAACGCGATATCTATTTCCTTATCCACGCGCTCGCCGCCGAAGGGCGCGCGGTGATCGTCATTTCATCCGAACTGATCGAGCTGATCGGCCTGTGTCATCGCGTGGCGGTGATGCGCGGCGGCCAGCTCGTCGCGACGCTCGGCTCCGAACATCTCACCGAAGAGAGGTTGATCGCGCATGCGACCGGCACACACTGAAGGCGTGGAAGTATCGAAACGCAGCCGCCTCGGCGGACTCGCGCGGCGGCTGCACGGCGTCGGGCCGTTGCTCGGGCTGATCGCGCTGTGCGTGGGCGGGACGCTGCTCAATCCCGATTTCGCCACCTTCGACAACGCCATGAACGTTCTCACGCGGACATCGTTCATTGGCATCATTGCGGTGGGCATGACGTTCGTGATCATCTCGGGCGGTATCGATTTGTCGGTTGGATCGATGGCCGCGCTGATCGCCGGCAGCATGATCTGGACGATGAACACGCTCGCTCACGGCGTGGGCGGCCACAGCTTTGCGCCGCTGACCATCATTGCCTTAGGAATTGTTCTAGCCCTTGTTCTAGGGGGTCTTTTCGGTTTGGCGCATGGTTTGCTTGTGACCAAGGGACGTATAGAACCGTTCATCGTGACGCTGGGAACGCTCGGAATTTTTCGCGCCGTGCTGACATGGCTCGCGGATGGCGGCGCGCTCACACTCGACAACACCTTGTCCGATTTATACGGCCCCGTGTATTACGCAAGTCTGTTTGGGATCCCGGTGCCCATATGGGTGTTCCTGATCGTCGCGGCGGGCGGCGTGATCGTGCTGAACCGCACCGTCTTCGGCCGGCATGTCCAGGCAATCGGATCGAACGAACAGGTCGCGCGATACGCCGCCATTCGCGTGGACAGCGTGAAGATCGTCACCTATGTGCTGCTCGGTCTTTGCGTGGGCGTGGCGACCGTACTGTACGTGCCGCGCCTCGGGTCGGCCACGCCGACCACCGGCCTGCTGTGGGAGCTTGAGGCGATCGCGGCCGTGGTGGTCGGCGGCACGGCGCTCAGAGGTGGCGAAGGGCGTGTGATCGGGACCGTGATCGGCGCAATCCTCTTGTCGGTGATCGCAAACATCTTGAATCTCACCAGCATCATCAGCGTGTATCTCAACGCGGCAGTGCAGGGCGCCGTGATCATCTTCGTAGCGTTTTTACAGCGTGGACGTCGTTGAAGTCTGTTCGAACCGTGCCCTGAAACCCTATCAGGCGCCTGTCATGACAATGGAGACACAGCAATGAAAAACATTCTTCGCGCACTCGGCGCACTGACGCTCGCGGCGAGCGCCGTCTCGGCCATCGCGGCCGATAAAGTCACGCTCGGCGTCGCCATCCCGACCGCCACGCATGGCTTTACGGGCGGTATTGTGTGGTGGGCTAATGAAGCAAAAAAGGAACTGGAGGCGGCGCATCCGGATCTGAAGATCATCGTCAAAACGGCTGGCGGCGCGCCCGAACAGGCGAACCAGTTGCAGGATCTCGTGACGGTCAACAAAATTAACGCGCTGGTGATCTTCCCGTTTGAATCGGCTTCGTTGACGCAGCCGGTCGCGCAGGTCAAGAAGAAGGGTGTGTATGTGACGGTGGTGGATCGCGGCTTGACCGACACCAGCGCGCAAGACGCCTACGTGGCCGGCGACAACACGGCCTTCGGCAAGCTGCCGGCCGAGTATCTGGCGAAGACGCTGGATGGCAAGGGCGACATTGTCGCGCTGCGCGGGATTCCGACCACGCTCGACAACGAACGCTGGACCGCGTTCGAATCGGTGATCAAGCAGCATCCCGACATGAAGGTGCTCGACGCGAAATACGCCAACTGGAATCGCGACGACGCATTCAAGGTGATGCAGGACTACCTCACGCGTTTCAAGCATATCGATGCAGTCTGGGCCGCTGACGACGACATGATGATCGGCGTGCTGAAGGCCATCGACCAGGCGAAGCGCACGGACATCAAGGAAGTGTTCGGCGGGGCGGGGTCGAAGGAAGCGGTCAAGCGGATCATGGATGGCGACAAGCGGGTGCAGGCCGACGTGTCGTACTCGCCGAAGTTCATCTACGACGCGATCAAGCTCACCGCCGAAGCGCGCCTGAAGGGCGAAAAACTGCCCGCCACGACCATCATTCCTTCGGTGTTGATCACGAAGGAAAACGCCAAGCAGTTCTATTATCCGAACTCGCCGTTCTGAGTTTTATCCTAGCTGAGCGCACGTTCGTGGATCGACGATCATGAAAACCATCAAGGGCCCGGCCATTTTTCTCGCGCAGTTTCTCGGCGATGAACTGCCCTTCGACAACCTCGCGCACCTTGCAGGCTGGGCGAAGGGGCTGGGCTACGAAGGTATTCAGGTTCCGTGCGATCCGCGGCTGATCGATCTCGAACAGGCCGCCAAAAGCGATGCCTATTGCGACGATCTGCGCCGGATCGTAGAGGATGCGGGCGTGTGCATTACGGAGCTGTCGACGCATCTGCAGGGGCAACTCGTGGCGGTTCATCCCGCGTACGACACACTCTTCGATGGCTTCGCAGCCAAGCACGTTCGCGGGAATCCGGAGGCCCGCACGGCATGGGCCATCGAACAGGTTGGATTCGCAGCGGCCGCGTCCAGGCGCTTGGGCCTGAGCGCGCACGTGACGTTTTCGGGCGCGCTGGCCTGGCCGTATTTGTATCCGTGGCCGCAGCGTCCGCCGGGTTTGATCGAGACAGCGTTCGGCGAGCTTGCCAAGCGGTGGCGTCCCTTGCTCGACGCTTTCGATCAGGCCGGCGTGGACGTGTGCTACGAGTTGCACCCGGGCGAAGACCTGCACGACGGCGTAACCTTCGACCGGTTTCTGGATGCGGTAGATCATCACCCACGCGCCAACATTCTCTTCGATCCCAGCCACTTCCTGCTGCAACAACTGGACTACCTACAGTTCATCGATATCTATCACGAACGCATCAAGGCCTTTCACGTGAAAGATGCCGAGTTCCGGCCAAACGGACGACAGGGCGTGTACGGCGGTTACTCGGGCTGGGTGGACCGCGCGGGCCGCTTCCGTTCTCTCGGCGACGGACAGATCGACTTCAGCGCAATCTTCTCGAAGATGGCGCAATACGATTTCCCTGGTTGGGCGGTGCTCGAATGGGAATGCGCGTTGAAACATCCCGAGGATGGCGCAAGCGAAGGCGCCACCTTTATCCGCGATCATATTATTCGCGTGGGAGATCGTGCCTTCGATGACTTCGCAGGAAGCGGCGCGAATGGTGAGGCTTTACGGGAGGTGCTGGGGATTCGCGGTTAGATCGCCTGCGCCACGCCCCGCTCTTGTGCTCTTGCTCTTTGTCACTCCGGACCGATCAAGGTGAAGCTGGTCACGTCGACCAGCGTACGCGGTTGTCGCCCGGGACGCAGCCGCCCTGCGATGCGGACGAAAGTCCGATCGTCCAGATGCGCGGCAACCGCGCTTGCATATTGCTCGTGATTGAGCACAACGCGCGCCTTGATAGTTCCCTTGTCATGCTGGAGCAATCCGACGACGACCTCGCCCGCCCGGTTGCCTTCAAGATCGAATTGCCCATTCAGATGCTCGACTGTCCCAATGAATACGTCGTCGCGGTCATGCTCGACCGCACGCAACTCGCGGCGAACCTCGTCGATACGCCCAAAGTGATCGCTCTCGATTCGTATGCTTGCGGCCGCGGCGATCTCCTGGGGTAGTGCCACGGTTGTTGCCCAACGAAACGACAGGTCGATGCTGTTCTGCATTTCTTCATCATGCATACGCGTCAGTGCTTCGCACAGATTGGAAGAAACAACGGGCGAGCGCGCGTCTTTTTGCGAGTCGACGAAGCGGGTAAGCGTGTCTGTCTCGATGGCGTCAACCAGATCGCGCACGCCGCGACGGGCGCTCAGCATGGTCATGCGCACAAATGATTCGTTGGTGTTGGCGAGCGCAAGCGCGGCTGGCGTTTCCATGGCATCGACAGGGCACGAAACGCGCACGACGAAGCTGCCGCGCTCCGTGTGGCCGAACCGCGCATGACTGGCAAGCTGTGTGGCTTCGCTTCTATGCAGACGCGGATGATGAGCCTGCGGCCGCAACACCGTGCAAGCCGAAGCAAGCAGAACCTGCTCCGCGCCAAGCAGCAACGACGCCGCAAACGACAAGGGCAGGCCTTCGTTGAACGCACCGCGCCCGGTCACCCGGTAATACATGGAGTCGTCACGGGAGATTGCTGCAAGCTGAATCAGCTCTGTGAGCTTCATACCCTGCAGGTCGGCGAGCTTTGACATGGCGAGCTCGCATGCCTCCGCGTAGTCCAGCGCGTGCTGATCCATTGGAATGACAATCTGGCGACGCGGTGCGCAATCATGATGGAACACGTACAGTCCATCCACCATGCCATCAGGCAGCAATTTCCACCCGAGCGATTGAACGAAATCGCGCAGGCCTGAAGGAGATAGCGTGCTAAGCGTCATGTGGCACCTGGTCAGAAAGGTTTCGATAAGCAGGAATTTCGCGCCGCGAGATGCTTGCCATGAGCTGCATGAGACCGGCTCCGTCGAACGTCTGGCTCTTCGGGATCTTCACAGTGACGCCTGCTGTGTTGTCCGTGGGCGGGGCGCCGCGCAGACTGACCCAGTACGCGCATTTTCGCAGCACGAGTTGCTCCTCTGAATGCTCCAGCCAGTCCTCGGCGTTGGGAGGGAGGAACAGTACGGCGAGTATTCGCGGCGACGCGTGTGTCTCCCGGCGCAGGGCGTCGTACTGTTGCGTCCCGGAGAGGAAGTAGGAGAGCGATTCACCGTCGTCGAACGGTGTCTTGACCGTTGCCTTCAATTGGACCTTGACGTCGACTTCGGTCAACGGGCCGCCGTTCGGGAATGGTTCCCAGCCCGTGAGCATGGCGTCGATGCCGGCGTTGTCGTCGTGCCGGTTGCTGATCTTGCAGTTGACCCCTGCGTGCGAAGCGATCGCATGAAGATAAGCGTAGCTCAGCTCCGATTCCCTGTTTAATACTGAAAGTGCAGTGGCCATGATCCCCCCGGTAATGTTTCCATCAACAGGAGATGCTAGCGACAACTGAAAAATATCGCCTGATGAAAATTTCACCGCGACAAAATTTGGCAAATCTGTGCGGCTGCAAAACAAAACGCCGACGCATTTGCGTCGGCGTTTGCACTGCATCGATCAGCTATTTGAGAGGCTCTTACGACCAGTCAGCGTGGAAGCTGCCCTTCTTGTCCACACGCTCGAAGGTATGCGCGCCGAAGAAGTCACGTTGTGCCTGCACCAGATTCGCCGGCAGCGTCTCCGAGCGATAGCTGTCGTAATACGCGACTGCCGATGAAAACGCCGGCACCGGCACGCCTGCCTTCACCGCGGCGACCACGACGTCGCGCAGCGCGTCCTGATACTTCGCGGCGATATCGCTGAAGTACGGATCGAGCAGCAGGTTATGCAAATCGGCGTTGGTCTTGTAGGCATCCGTGATCTTCTGCAGGAACCCTGCGCGGATGATGCAACCAGCCCGGAAGATCTTCGCGATCTGACCGTACTGCAGATCCCATTTGTATTCTTCCGATGCCGCGCGCAGCTGCGCAAAACCCTGTGCATACGAAACGATCTTGCTCAGGAACAACGCGCGCCGCACGGATTCCACGAACGCATCGCGATCGCCATCGAACTTGGGCGAAGGACCCTTCAACTGCTTGCTCGCTTCCACGCGCTGGTCCTTCAGCGACGACAGCACGCGCGCAAACACGGCTTCCGTGATCAGCGGCAGCGGCGCGCCCAGATCGAGCGCGTTCTGGCTCGTCCACTTGCCCGTGCCTTTTTGCGCGGCGCGATCGAGGATGACATCGACGAGATCCTTGCCGGTCTCTTCGTCCTTCTTCGCGAAGATCTTCGACGTGATCTCGATCAGGTAACTATCCAGTTCACCCTTGTTCCACTCGACATAAACGTCGCCCAATTCCTTGTTCGACAAACCCGCCACGCGCTTGAGCACATCGTAGCTTTCGGCGATCAACTGCATGTCGCCGTATTCGATGCCGTTGTGAACCATCTTCACGTAATGTCCCGCGCCGTCCGGGCCCATGTAAGCCACGCACGGCTCGCCGTCCGGCGCCTTTGCGGCAATCTCGGTCAGGATCGGGGCGACGAGATCATAGGCTTCCTTCTGGCCGCCCGGCATGATCGAGGGACCCTTCAGCGCGCCTTCCTCACCGCCCGATACACCCGTGCCGATGAAATGCAGGCCCGACTTCGCGAGGTCCGTATTGCGGCGGATGGTATCGGTGAAATGGGTGTTGCCGCCGTCGATCAGGATGTCGCCTTTTTCAAGCAGCGGGCGCAGCGAATCGATCGTCGCATCCGTGCCCTGGCCGGCCTTCACCATCAGCAGGATGCGGCGCGGTTTTTCCAGCGACTCGACGAATTCTTCCAGCGTGTAAGACGGCACGAGCTTCTTGTCGGGATGCTCGGCCATCAGGTCATCGGTTTTTTCGCGGCTGCGGTTGTAGACCGATACCGCGTGCCCGCGGCTCTCGATATTCAATGCCAGATTGCGTCCCATGACGGCGAGGCCGACAACGCCGATTGCTTGTTTGCTCATGTTTCTCTCCGAATGACCGGAGCGTTTGCGGTTCGTGGCCGCGCACGCTGCGGATGCGTTTGTGTCAATGGGGGCGGTGCCCGCGAGGCGTTCCGGCCGGACTTCTGCGCCACCATGTGGGGAGCGCCGGGGCACTGGGCCCGCCGCCTGCCGAACGCCGCGCAGCATGCGCAGACCGAGCGAGATTACCACTTTGACACGCAACTGGCAGACATGGGGTGTGGACGGGCGGTCCGCACAGGCACTATGCGCCAGCGTTCGACGGGTAAAAAAAGTTCCCTCGAAAGCACGCGCGATAAGCGCCTCGTTCAACGCCGGTCTAAAATAAGCGTCCCCAGCCCGTTCCAGAACCGATCTGCGCGCGGAATAAGCGCAACAAGGCAAATGCATGGCGCTTCGAAGGAAGGTTCACCATTACCACGTCTACGTGATCGAACTCGCCGATCTGGTCTGGAACGAAGCGCGTTTCCGGCGCGCCAACCCGGATTACGTGCTGGGCAAGCCTTTTGTATATGTGGGCATGACGGGTATCGACCCTGATGTTCGTTTCGATAAACACAAGGCCGGCATCCAGTCGAACCGTTATGTGCGCGATTTCGGCTTGCGCTTGTTGCCGCAACTGTACGAGTTGTATAACCCGATGCCGTACGAAGGCGCTCGGGAGATGGAAGTGGAACTTGCTATTGGCTTGCGGGAAGCGGGTTATGGTGTCTGGCAGGCTTGAGCGGCATGATCAGGAGCGGCGCGCGGTCACATGAAAATCCACGCGCAAAAAATCAGACTATTCAGGAGGAGCACATGCGGATTCTGGTGGTGGGCGCAGGCGCAATCGGCGGTTATTTCGGCGGACGGCTGCTTGACGCCGGAAGGGACGTGACGTTCCTCGTACGTGAACGGCGCGCTGCGCAACTTGCGCAAACGGGCCTCAACCTGCGCAGCCCGAACGGCGATTTATCGATACCGAATCCGCCCGTTGTACTGGCCAAGGACGTGACCGAACCGTTCGACCTGATCGTGCTCAGTTGCAAGGCTTACGATCTTGACGGCGCCATCGAATCGATAAAAACCTCGGTCGGCCCGAACACCGCCATCCTGCCGCTGCTCAACGGCATGCATCATCTCGATGTGCTCGAAACACAGTTCGGCCCCGACCGCGTGCTGGGCGGCCAGTGCGTCGCGGCTGTAACGCTCGATGCCGAAGGCACGGTCGTGCATCTGAACAAGCTGCATTCCCTGACGTTTGGCGAGCGCGCGGGCGGAACTTCGACGCGCATCGAGGCGATCACGGCCGAGCTGACTGGCGCGCAATTCGACGCCTTCGCAAGCCAGAACGTTCTCCAGTCCATGTGGGAAAAGTGGACCTTTCTCGCGACGCTTGCAGCCGGCACGTGCCTGATGCGCGCGCCGGTGGGCGATATCATCGCGGCGCCGGGCGGCCAGAAACTGTTGCTCGATCTTTTCGATGAAGCCCGCGCCATCGCCGCGGCAAACGGTTTCCCGCCGGGCGAAGCCGCTGTGACCCGCACGCACTCCATGCTCACCGAAACCGGGTCCGGCATCACCGCTTCGATGCTGCGCGACCTCGAGAACGGCGCGCGTATCGAAGCGGATCACGTGGTGGGCGACCTGATTGCGCGCGGCAAGGTGGCGGAGCAAGAGCAACATTCGCCGATCTTCTCGACTGCCTATACGCATCTGAAAGCTTACGAATCCCGCCGGGATCGCAACGCGGCGAAGACTACCTGAACGCTCGACAACGGCTACGCAGTCAACGCTTTGAATCCGCGCGAACAAAGCGTTACCCTCTCTCGCTTTTCCAAAGCACTCATTGCGATCAATGCACGAAGACGCTCACGCACAGCCGCCGGCGCCGCCGACCGTCGCGGATATCTTTATCGGCTTCCTGACGCTCGGGCTGACCGCGTTCGGTGGCGCGCTGCCGCTGGCACGCCGCGAAATCGTGGAGCGCCGCAAGTGGCTCAACGCCGACGAATTCACCGATCTGCTCGGCCTTTGCCAGTTCCTGCCGGGCGGCAACGTGATCAACTTGTCGGCCGCGATCGGGATGAAATTTCGCGGCGTGCCCGGCGCGCTTGCCGGGCTGCTCGGATTGCTGGTCGGGCCATCTCTGATCGTGATCGGGCTCGGCGTGCTCTATCAGCGCACGCATAACGACGTACACATCCGCCACCTTTTCGCCGGACTGGCTGCTGCAGCGGCGGGTCTGCTGGTATCGATGGCCGTAAGAGTCGCGTGGCCCTTGCGCAAGAAAGTGTCGATGGCAGTCGTCGCCGCGCTGGCGTTCGTGGCGATCGCATTGCTGCGCTTGCCGCTGCTGCCCGTGATGCTCGTGCTTACGCCAATATCGATATTCATCGCATCCAAAACGAATCGCGAGGTGAACCGATGAACCACGATCTCGCTTCCCTCGCCGCAATTTTCAGCCAGCTCTCGCTGCTCGCATTCGGCGGCGGCAACTCCATCCTGCCCGAGATGCAGCGGCAAGTCGTCGAGGTGCATCAGTGGATGTCGAAAGCGGATTTTTCCGCGATGTTCGCGCTCGCCCAGGCGGCGCCGGGGCCGAACATGATGATCGTGACACTGATTGGCTGGCACGTCGCGGGATGGCCCGGCGTGATCGTGACATCGATTGCGAAGTTCGGGCCTTCGTCCGTCGTGACCATTGCGGCCATGCACGCGTGGGAGCGCTTCAGGCTGCATCCGTGGCGACGATATGTGCAACTCGGCCTCGTGCCGATGACCGCAGGTCTCCTTGCGGCGAGCGCCGCGCTGATCGCGGAGGCGTCGGACTCGCAATGGGTGCTTGGCGGCATCACGGCGGTGATCGCGGTGCTGTCTTTCAAGACGAAGGTGCATCCGTTGTGGTTGCTGGCCTTGGGAAGCCTGATCGGATTGACGGGGTTCGGCCAGCTCTAAGGCCAGCGTCAAGCCGCCGATGCCTCGACGCGCAGCGGCGACGCCAATACGCACCGCGAGCGCCGTGAGACCTTGCGCGAGACCGAACCGCCCGGTCCCGCGCATCAAGTCCTACGCCATTACGACGGCGACCACTCAGAAGATTCCGGCCGTGGGATCAGGCAGCATCGACCAGCTTGGCGATGTCATGGACGTCGATCGTGCGGCCATACTTGTTCTTCACGCCATTCCCCCATGCCTGAACACATGCGCCCGGGCTCAGATAGTCCACGAGTTCGGCTGCGGCGTGAGGCGGCATGCGCAGCGATGTGCCGTCGTCGAGAAGCGCGCCGCGCAGCTCGCCCTTCGGGCCATACAGCGACAGGGTCACTTCGCCTTGAACGTCCATTGGTTTGCCTTCGGGTTTCGGGGCCTTCGGACCGTGATGCTGCGGGCCTTCATCAACGAGCTCCGCGCCTTGCGCACTCGTCAGCGATACTGCCGCGATGACATTCGCGTCACGCGGTTTCACGCCGTGTACGCGAATGGCGTTGCCCACTGAAATGTGCTTCATGACCTGCTTCGTCATATGCGGCGGGAAGTGAACTTGCAGTGTGCTGCCGGCGGTATTCAGTACGAGTCCGTCGAGTTCACCGTGCGGATTCAACAGGAATTGCGCGACCTTGCCGCGCGTTTCCGGCAGGCAGGCGGGATCGATCCAATGCATGTGTGC
>NZ_CAXTGZ010000162.1:0-11165 GCF_964243625.1 uncultured Caballeronia sp. | reverse complement strand
TTACCGCCATGCCCGAGGCTATAGAGTCCCGCCGACACAAGCTGCAAGCGCCTGAAACGCCGGTCCACCTTCGACGGCGGCGTTCGGAAATACATCCACGAGACGATCAGCATGAAGAGCGACCCGAGCACAAAGCCGAGCAGCGGCGAAATGAAGATAAACGAAACGGTCTTGAGCAGGCCGTCGAGGTTAAGCGAACCCCAGCCGGATTTGGCCCATGCAGACCCGACCAGGCCGCCGATCAGCGCATGCGACGAACTCGACGGAATGCCATAGTGCCACGTGATGATGTTCCAGCCGATAGCGCCGACCAAGGCACCGAAGATCACATATTGATCGACGATAGCCGGATCGATGGTTCCCTTCCCTACGGTCGCCGCGACCTTCAAATGGAAGATGAAATACGCGATGACGTTGAAAGCTGCAGCAAAAGCCACGGCCTGCTGAGGTTTCAGCACGCCGGTAGAGACGACGGTTGCGATAGAGTTGGCGGCGTCGTGGAAGCCGTTCATGAAGTCGAACACCAGCGCGACCACGACGAGCGTAATGACAGCCCAGAGGGCGAGTTGAATCGAATGCATCGTTTATCGAGTGAGTGGCGCGGCTGAAATCAGGCGTTTTCCAGCACGATGCCTTCGATGATGTTCGCGACATCCTCGCATTTATCGGTGATCGTCTCGAGCAGCTCGTAGATTGCCTTCAGCTTGATCAGCGTCTTGACGTTATCTTCTTCGCGGAAAAGCTTGGACATGGCCGAGCGCAGTACGCGGTCCGCATCGGACTCCAGACGGTCGATTTCTTCGCAGATCTTCAGGATTTCGCTGGCGCGCTTCATGTCCGCGAGAAGTTGCACGGCTTGCTGCACGCGCTCGGAAGTCGCCGTGCAGATATGAGCGAGCTGGCTCATTTCCGCGGTCGATTCGCGCACGTCGTAAAGCGAGATTGCCGTGGCGACATCCTCCATCAGGTCCAGGATGTCGTCCATGGTCGTGATGAGCTTGTGGATTTCGTCGCGATCGAGCGGCGTGATGAAGGTCTTGTGCAACAGGTCGATAGTTTCGTGCGTGAGCTTGTCAGCACGTTTTTCGTTCGTCTGGACGTTCTGCTTATGGACTTCCATCTGGTCCATGTTGTCGATCAGCAGTTCGAGTTCGTGGCTCGCGTCAACGATGCACTTCGCGTGCGCATTGAAGATTTCGAAAAATTTGCCCTCGGTGGGCATGAATCGACCGAACATGAAAATCCCGGAAAGTGGCTCAAAATGGGGCTGACATAAAACCGCCACATTGTACCTTCGCGGGAACGCCGCCGCACCCTGATCGGTAACAATCCGGGTGCGGTTGCAACATGAGTTCCTTTAGTCGCTGTAAAAATTCTGCGCGCCCGCAAAATTCTCGAACTTCGTGTATTGCCCCTGGAACGTGAGGCGTACTGGCCCGATTGGACCATTTCGCTGCTTGCCGATGATGATCTCGGCAGTACCTTTGTCGGGGCTGTCGGGGTTGTAGACTTCGTCGCGGTAAATAAACAAAATGACATCCGCATCCTGCTCGATAGCACCCGACTCGCGCAGATCCGACATGATCGGACGCTTGTTCGGCCTCTGCTCAAGTCCGCGATTTAACTGCGATAACGCGACAACCGGAACATCGAGCTCTTTTGCGAGACTCTTGAGCGATCGCGAGATTTCCGAGATTTCCGTCGCGCGGTTTTCGCCGCCCGACCCGGACCCGGACATGAGTTGCAGATAATCGACGATGATCAAACCCAGCTTGCCGCACTGGCGCGCAAGGCGGCGCGAGCGCGAGCGCAGTTCCATCGGGTTGAGGCCACCGGTTTCATCGATAAAGATCTGCGCCTCACTCATTTTTTGCACTGCGTGGGTGAGCTTTGGCCAGTCTTCGTCCGTGAGACGGCCGGTACGCATCCGGTGCTGATCGAGGCGTCCGACCGAACCCAGCATACGCATGGTGAGCTGGGTGCCCGGCATTTCCATGGAAAACACTGCGACCGGCAGGCCGTACTCGACCGCCACATACTCGCCGATGTTCATGGAAAAAGCGGTTTTACCCATCGATGGGCGCCCTGCCACGATGATCAGCTCACCGCCGTGCATGCCCGAGGTCATGCGGTCCAGGTCGACAAAACCCGTTGGTGTACCGGTGACATCGCTGGGATTCGCGGTGTGATAGAGCGTGTCGATTCGTTCGACAACTTCCGTCAAAAGCGGGCCAATCTCAAGAAACCCTTGCGTGCCGCGCGCGCCGCTTTCCGCAATCGAGAACACTTTCGCCTCGGCCTCGTCCAGCAACTGGCGCACTTCCTTGCCTTGCGGATTGAAGGCGTCGGCGGAGATTTCATCGGCGACGGAAACCAGGCGGCGCAAAACTGCCCGGTCGCGCACGATTTCCGCGTACCGGCGAATGTTGGCCGCGCTCGGCGTATTCTGGGCCAGCGCGTTCAAATACGCGAGGCCGCCTACTTCCTCGGCCTTGCCCGTGTTGGTCAGCGCCTCGTAGACCGTGATGACGTCGGCCGGACGCGTGGTCGCAATCAGCTTGCCGATCGCCTCGTAGATGATCCTGTGGTCGTAGCGGTAGAAATCGCTGTGCGACATCAAGTCCGCAATGCGATCCCACGCGGCGTTGTCGAGCAACAAGCCGCCAATGACAGACTGTTCGGCTTCGATGGAATGCGGCGGGACCTTCAGCGCATCCATTTGCGGATCTTTCGAGGGTGCGTTCATGGGGGCAATTATCGGCGAAATGACGGGGCGGCGGGCGAAGAGAAAACAAAAAAGGCGGGAACCGTTGAGGGTTCCCGCCCTTCCTTTACCACTTTACTTTTGCATCAGCGCCGGGAGAAAACCCGGCTGCCTGGAAGCTTAAGCGTGCTCGCCCAGCACCGACACCGTCACGTCGACGACGACGTCCGTGTGCAATGCAACTTGGACAGCGTGATCGCCAACCAGCTTCAACGGGCCGTCGGCCAGACGCACTTGCGACTTTTCGACTTCTGCCAGACCTTGCTTCTTCAGCGCGTCGGCGATGTCCGCGTTCGTCACCGAACCGAACAAACGGCCGTCGACGCCCGCCTTCTGCGAGATCTGAACGGTTGCGCCGTTCAGCTTTTCGCCCTGAGCCGTGGCGATTGCCAGCTTTTCAGCTGCAACCTTTTCCAGTTCCGCACGGCGCACTTCGAATTCCGCGATCGCGTCCTTCGTTGCACGGCGAGCTTTCTTGCCCGGGATCAGGAAGTTACGTGCGTAACCGTCCTTGACCTTCACGATGTCGCCGAGGTTGCCCAGGTTGACGACTTTTTCCAAAAGAATGATTTGCATTTGGCTTTTCCTTATTGCGTCGTCTGATTAGGCCTTGTGCAGGTCGGTGTACGGCAGGAGCGCGAGAAAACGGGCGCGCTTGATAGCCGTGTCGAGCTGACGTTGGTAGTGAGCCTTCGTTCCAGTCAGACGAGCCGGCGTGATCTTGCCGTTCTCACCAACGAAGTCCTTCAGCGTGTCCGTGTCCTTGTAGTCGATGTAATCGACATTGGCCGCGGTGAAACGGCAGAACTTCTTGCGCTTGAAGAGCGGGTTTTGTTGCTGACGACGTTTGTCGAATTTCTTACCAGTCGGGCGGGGCATGTTCAGTCCTTTCCAATATCCTGCAATTCTGTGATGTGAAACACCAGGGTTCGCGCGTTGCGGTTTTTCTTCGCCATGAAGCCTGTAAAGAGCGTTTCGACGCCCATCGCAAGGCTTTCCAGCTTGCCGCTCGCAGCTCCAGCCGCTACCGCAGGAAGTGTCAGCTCGATCTGGCGGGGAATGCCCGCTTCGACAACTTCCGTACAGTGATGCAACGTGCAGCTTGCTATGGGGACGCCGGCGGGGGTGTACCGCACCGGTTCGCGTTCCACGACGCTTGCTGTCAGTTGCAGCCGGTTCACTTCGATCCTGATGGCTTGACGGCTTCGATGCCGTCTTAACTAGCCTGCGCTTCGGACGGCTGGCTGGCCGCCTTCTTGGCTTCTTCGCGGTGCACTTCCTTCATCATCGGCGACGGGCCGGTTTCGGCCTTCTTCATCTTGACGATCAGGTGACGCAGCACTGCGTCATTGAACTTGAATGCGTGCTCCAGCTCTTCCAGGGTTTCCTGGCTGCATTCGATGTTCATGCACACGTAGTGAGCCTTCGCGAGTTTCTCGATCATGTAAGCCAGCTGACGGCGGCCCCAGTCTTCGATGCGGTGGATCGAACCACCGTGCGACGTGATCGTGGTTTTGTACCGTTCGATCATGGCGGGCACTTGCTCGCTCTGATCCGGATGCACGATAAATACGATTTCGTAATGACGCATTGTTACTCCTTGAGGATATAAAGCCACCCGGGCGTCGGACCGGTGCGGCAAGAGAGAAGCCAGCGATTATAGCCGGATCTGGATGCGCGTACAACTAAATCGGGCTTTTCGCGCTTTAGTTCCGCTGTGTTTTCAATGGCTTAGGCATCAACAAGGCATCGGCAACAGGCTTTTAGCCAACTGATACGGCCTAGTGTCAGCGGCTCCAGTAATCCGGCTGCGCATAGATTTTCTTCAAATAATCAATGAAGTAGCGCACTTTCGCCGGAATGTAGCGCTGTTGCGGATACACCGCGAGGATGTCGTAGTCCGGCAGCGCAAATTCGTCCAGCACGGTTTCCAGTTCGCCCGCAGCCAGTTGCCGCTGGATCTCCCAGGTCGAGCGCCAGCCGAGTCCGTGGCCTTCGGATACCCATCGATGGAGCAATTCGCCGTCGTTGCAATCCAGGTTGCCGGACACGCGCACGGTCGCCAGCTTGCCGTTCCGGCGGAAATACCAGCCGCGGTTCTGGCCGCCCTGCAGGTTGAACGCAAGGCAGTTGTGGCGCGGAAGGTCATCGAGCGTTTTCGGCTTGCCGTGCTTCTTGAAGTAGGCGGGCGTGCCGCAGACCACGCGATGATTCTCGGCGAGTTTCACGGCCACGAAATTCTGGTCCACCGCGCCGCCGATTCTTATCGACAAGTCGTAGCCCTCGCGGATCAGGTCCGCCACGCGGTCGTTCAGGTTGAACGACATCTGCAGCGCGGGTTTGTCGGCGAGAAAACCTGGGGCGTGCGGCGCCACGTGCATACGCCCGAAAGCTGCGGGCGCCGAGACGATCAGATGACCATCGACGGTGCGCTGGCCATCGGCGAGCTCGTTCTCCGCCTGGTTCCAGTCGGCGAGTAGCCCGCGGCAGCGTTCCAGGAATGCCGCACCCTCCTCGCTCACTACCAGACGGCGCGTCGAGCGGTACATCAGTTTGACGCCCAGACGTTTTTCCAGCGCATCGATACGCCGCCCGAGAATCACCGGCGACACGCCCTCCTCCAGCGCGGCCGCGGCAAGACTGCCGGCCTCGGCGACTTTCACGAACGTCTCTATTTGCCTGAAGCGATCCATTTGTTTGTCTCCGTATTTGTCCGTTCGATACCTTTTGTATCGGATCAAACGACTCTGGCTGATCTTATCAACACTCCGGCACACGCATAAAGTCCATCAAACGACGTTCTGCAATGGCGGGACGCACCGAAACACACAGTGGATGGAGACAGTCATGACCAAAATGCGAGCTGTAGATGCAGCCGTTCTCGTGCTGGAAAAAGAAGGGATCGAAATGGCGTTCGGCGTGCCGGGCGCGGCCATCAATCCGTTCTACTCGGCGTTGCAGCGGGCCGGCAGTATCGGCCACGTGCTGGCGCGGCACGTGGAAGGCGCGTCGCACATGGCTGAAGGCTATACGCGGGCGTCGCCGGGAAATATTGGCGTGTGTATCGGAACGTCGGGACCCGCCGGGACCGACATGATCACGGGTCTCTATTCCGCCCAGGCCGATTCGATTCCGATCCTCGCCATCACGGGCCAGGCACCGCGCTCGCGTCTCTACAAGGAAGATTTCCAGGCCGTCGATATCGAGTCGATCGCGAAGCCGGTGACCAAGTGGGCGGTCACGGTGCGCGAACCGGCGCTTGTGCCGCGCGTGTTCCAGCAGGCGTTTCACCTGATGCGTTCGGGCCGTCCGGGTCCGGTGCTGGTCGATTTACCGATTGACGTGCAGCTCGCCGAAATCGAATTCGATATCGATACCTACGAACCCCTGCCCGTCTACAAGCCGAAAGCCACCCGCGCCCAGGTCGAAAAAGCACTGACGATGCTGACCACGTCCGAGCGGCCGTTGATCGTGTCCGGCGGCGGCGTGTTGAATGCGGCTGCTGAAGATCTGCTCGTGGAGTTCGCCGAGCTGATCAACGTGCCGGTGATCCCGACGCTGATGAGCTGGGGCGCAATCGCCGACGACCATCCGCTGATGGCCGGCATGTGCGGCTTGCAGACCGCGCACCGGTACGGCAACGCCAACATGCTTGCGTCGGACTTCGTGCTGGGCATCGGCAATCGCTGGGCGAACCGTCATACGGGCAGCGTCGAGGTCTATACGAAGGGCCGTACGTTCGTGCACGTGGACATCGAGCCGACGCAGATCGGCCGCGTGTTCGGACCGGATCTCGGGATTGTCTCCGACGCCAAATTCGCGCTCGAACTTTTCGTGGAAGTGGCGCGCGAATGGAAGGCAGCGGGCAAGCTGAAGGATCGCGGAACGTGGGTGGGCGAATGCCAGGAACGCAAGCGCACGATGCATCGCAAGACGCACTTCGACAACGTGCCGATGAAGCCGCAGCGCGTCTACGAAGAGATGAACAAGGTCTTCGGACGCGACACCTGCTACATCTCGACGATCGGTCTCTCGCAGATCGCCGGCGCGCAGTTCCTGCACGTGTACAAGGCGCGCAACTGGATCAATTGCGGCCAGGCCGGCCCGCTCGGCTGGACGATTCCGGCAGCGCTCGGTGTGCGTGCAGCGGACCCGCAACGGCCAATCGTGGCGCTCTCCGGCGACTACGACTTCCAGTTCATGATCGAAGAGCTGGCTGTGGGTGCGCAGTTCCGCTTGCCTTACATTCACGTGGTCGTGAACAACTCGTACCTCGGTTTGATCCGCCAGGCGCAACGCGGCTTCGATATGGACTACTGCGTGCAGCTCGCGTTCGAAAACATCAACGCGCCTGATCTGAACGGGTATGGCGTGGATCACGTGGCGGTGGCCGAAGGTCTGGGTTGCAAGGCGATGCGCGTCTTCAAACCGGAAGATCTCGCCCCGGCGCTGCGCAAGGCCGAAGGGATGCTCGCGGAGTTCGGCGTGCCGGTCATCGTGGAAGTGATTCTGGAGCGCGTGACGAACATTGCGATGGGCACGGAAATCGATGCCATCAACGAGTTCGAGCCGCTCGCCGAAACCGAGCAGGACGCGCCGACGGCCATTGCGTCGACATCGAACGCCTGAGTACCAGTCAGAACGTAGCCTGAATGCAGCCTGAGAGAGTAGAAACCATGCCGAAATTTGCCGCAAACCTGACGATGCTGTTCAACGAAGTGCCCTTCCTCGACCGCTTTGCAGCGGCAGCGGAAGCGGGTTTCGAAGCGGTGGAGTTTCTGTTTCCGTATCCGTACTCCATCGCGGATTTGCGCCAGCGTCTTGACGACAACAACCTTCAGATCGTGCTGCATAACCTGCCGGCCGGCAATTGGGAAGGCGGCGAGCGTGGCATCGCGTGTCTGCCGGACCGCAAGGAAGAGTTTCGCGAAGGCGTGTCGAAGGCGATCGAATACGCGAAGGCCTTGAACGTGCCGCAACTCAATTGCCTGGTCGGTATTCCGCCTGCTTCGGTGAGCCGTGAGGACGCACGGGCGACCATCGTTGAGAATTTGAAGTTCGCCGCCGCCGCGTTGAAGAAGGAAGGCATCAGGCTGCTGGTCGAGCCGTGCAATCACTTCGATATCCCCGGCTTCGCGCTGAACAAATCGCAGGAAGGGCTGGACGTGATCCGCGATGTCGGCTCGGACAACCTGTTCCTGCAGTACGACATCTATCACATGCAGCGCATGGAAGGCGAACTTGCGGCGACGATCAAACGCAACCTGCCACTGATCGCGCACGTTCAACTCGCCGACAACCCCGGCCGCAACGAACCGGGCACGGGAGAGATCAACTATCCGTTCCTGTTCTCGCTGCTGGATTCGGTCGGCTATCAAGGCTGGATCGGTTGCGAATACAAACCGCGTGCGACGACCGAAGCCGGCCTTGGATGGCTGAGCGAGCTTGCAGGCTGGAAGAACGCGCGCGCGGTGGCTTGAAGCCACGACCCGACAACTGGAGGAGACACACGTAATGGCAACAATCGGTTTTATCGGACTTGGCATCATGGGCGCCCACATGGCGCGCAACCTGAAAAAAGCGGGCCACACGCTGGTCCTGAACGGCGCGTACCCGGTGCCAGAGGATCTGCGCTCGCTCGGCACGGTCGTCGGCAGCTCGACGGAAGTGACGCGCGGCAGCGAAATCATCGTCCTGATGGTGCCGGACACGCCCGACGTCGCCAACGTCCTGTTCGCCGACGACGGCGTGGCGAAGGGTCTCGAGAAAGGCCAGCTCGTGATCGACATGAGCTCCATCTCGCCCATCGAAACGCAGGCATTCGCCAAGAAGATCAACGCATTGGGTTGCGATTACCTCGATGCACCCGTCTCCGGCGGCGAAGTCGGCGCGCGTGAAGCGACGCTCACCATCATGGTCGGCGGCCCGGAAGCTGCGTTCGAACGCGCGAAGCCGCTCTTCGAAGCGATGGGCAAGAACATCACGCTCATCGGCGATAACGGCGCGGGGCAAACCTGCAAGGTGGCCAACCAGATCATCGTGGCACTCAACATTGAAGCCGTGGGTGAAGCGCTGCTGTTTGCATCGAAGTCCGGCGCCGATCCCGAGCGCGTACGCAAGGCATTGATGGGCGGCTTCGCGGCATCGCGGATCCTGGAAGTTCACGGCGAGCGCATGACCAAGCGCACGTTCAACCCGGGCTTCCGGATCGAACTGCATCAGAAGGACCTGAATCTGGAATTGGAAAGCGCCAAGAAGCTTGGACTCGCGTTGCCGCATACGGCGAGCGCGCAGCAACTGTTCAGCGTCTGCGTGGCGAACGGCGGGCGCGAGTGGGATCACTCGGGCATGGTCCGGGCGCTGGAACTGATGTCGAATCATCAGGTTACCGAAGGAAACTGAATTGCTGAAAACCGGCTGATCTCCGGTGGGTTGCAAGAAGTGCAATAACGTTGGGTCCGTCTAGCGGCGCCCGGCGATGACGTGGAAGCCTTGGTCGGTCAGACGTCATTGCCGGGTGTCCGCCTGCCGGATCCTTTTTTGTTTTTGATTCAAGCTTTGCTTCAAGTTTTTGTTTCACTTCGTGCCCGTCCACACAGTATTACAACTCCTCCCGTGAACACCGCGAACTAAGCCCGATGCCGCGCGACTAAGAGGCTCGGCTTTATCCGGCCGTCTCATTGGCTTAATACAGGAGTTGCAACATGGGCATGTTCAGTTTCATCAAGGAAGCGGGCGAGAAGTTGTTCGGCGCCGTATCGACAACCGCATCGGCTGCGCCGGCAGCGCCGGATGTAGCGGCGTTGAACAAGACTGCGGGAGACGCGATCGCTGCGTACATCCGCAATCAGGGCCTCACGGCCGACAACCTGCAAGTCACGTTCGACGGCGCATCGCATACGGTCACAGTTAGCGGCCAGGCCGCCGATCAGGCGACCAAGGAGAAGATTCTCGTCGCGGCAGGCAACGTGCAGCATGTCGACAAGGTCGACGATCACATCACCGTTCTGAATCCCACGCCCGTTTCACAATTTCACACTGTGGCCGCGGGCGACAATCTCTGGAAGATCGCGACCAAGTACTACGGCAACGGCGCGAAGAACGACGTGATTTTCGAGGCCAACAAGCCGATGCTCAGCAGCCCGGACAAGATTTATCCGGGACAGGTCTTGCGGATTCCGCCGCTGGCTTGAGCAGGTTGAGTCGGTTGAAGAATTGAAGAACGCGAACCCTGGTTCGCGTTTTTTATTGCCTGAATCAACGCGGCAAGGCAGGATCGGCCTATCAATGACATCCTTTTTCCGGAGTGCGCATGAACGGTCCCGATCCGAAGAACAAACATCCCATGGAAGGCTTTCCGCAAGTCTGTTTTATCAAGAACACTGTCAAGAATCCGAATATCGTGGTCGGTGACTACACGTATTACGACGATCCCGAAGACGCCGAGCACTTCGAACGCAACGTGCTTTACCACTTTCCGTTTATTGGCGACAAGCTGATCATCGGGAAATTTTGTGCTATCGCCAAAGGCGCCCAGTTCATCATGAACGGCGCCAATCACAAACTCTCCGGTATCTCGACGTATCCGTTTCAGATCTTTGGCAATGGCTGGGAAAAGGTCATGCCATCGCTTTCCGACTTGCCATATAAGGGCGATACGGTAATAGGCAACGACGTCTGGATTGGCTACGACGCGCTGATCATGCCGGGCGTCAGGATCGGGGACGGCGCGATTGTGTCGTCGAGATCGGTGGTGACCGGCGATGTCGCGCCCTATACGATCGTAGGCGGCAATCCGGCGAAAACCATCAAGGCCCGCTTCGCGCCCGAAGCCGTTGCCCGGCTGCAGGCCATCGCCTGGTGGGACTGGCCTGTCGAAACCATCACCCGACATCTGGAACAGATCGTGTCGGGCGATATCGAGCGATTGAGCGAGTGTGCGAATCAGTAGGTATCGAAGACGTTTTGCAGGTCTCTCGATGCAACACCCGCGGCCAGCGCCAGCATCAACAGCACGCGAGCCTTGTACGGGTTCAGGCTTCCCGCCGTGATCGAACCGAGCGCGTCGTCCGGCGCCGCGCCGTTGCGCATCACGTGACCCGAACCGACACGCGATGACCGCACGACCACTACGCCCTGCTTCGTGGCATCGGCGACGGCTTGCTGCATGGTTGAGTGGATCGAGCCGTTTCCCGTACCGGCAATTACCAGCCCTTTCGCGCCGGCGGCGACCAAGGCGTCGATAGCCACTCGCGATGCCCCCGCATAGCTCGCCACGATCTCGACCGCCGGCAATTCAGCCGCGATCTCGAACGGCGTCTGCAGCGTGTGGGGTCTCACGACCGTGCGCTGATATTCGACCTGTCCGTCCTGAACCCAGCCGAGCGCGCCGCCCTCAGGC
>NZ_CAXTGZ010000161.1:0-11425 GCF_964243625.1 uncultured Caballeronia sp. | reverse complement strand
GCGTTGCGCCGAGCGTGGCGGCATCGGGCGCGATGTCCTGCTCGAGCAAGCGGGCATTCACGCTGCATCGCTGGCAGCGCCGCTTGCGCGCGTGTCGGCGGCGCAATACGGGCGTTTATGGAGCGCGATTGCGGACGCTCTCGACGATGAATTCTTCGGCCAGGACAGCCACCCGATGCGCCGCGGCAGTTTCGCACTGCTCTGTCACGCCGCGATCGGCTCACGCGATGGCGCCCAGGCGCTCACCCGCATTGCCGGTTTCCTGCGGCTGGTGCTGGACGACCTGCGATGCGAATTCGAGGTCAGCGCCACGCGCGTACGAATCCGGCTTGCAGATACTGACGCCGACGCCCCGCACCCGATGTTCGCCTATGCGACCGCGTTCATCATGATCTACGGTTTGTTGTGCTGGCTCGTGGGCCGGCGTATTCCGGTGCTGGCGGCGCATCTGCGCTGTCCCGAGCCGCGCGCCGCCGCCGAATACCGGCTGATGTTCTGCGACGACATGCGCTTTGGGCAATCGGCATCGTATGTGGATCTCGCGCCGGATTTTGCGCGTTTGCCGGTGGTCCAGACCGGCGCTTCACTCAAGGTGTTCCTGCGGGCGGCGCCGGCGAATTTCATCGTGAAGTATCGCAACGTGGATTCACTGGCCGCACAGGTCCGCCGCAAGTTGCGGCAGATGCCGCCCGCCGAATGGCCGGGCAGCGAGCAGCTCGCCACGGCGTTGAACATGGCAGAAGCCACGCTGCGCCGGCGTCTGAAGCAAGAAGGTGTGACCTACCAGGCCATTCGCGATGCACTGCGCCGTGACATCGCCATCGCGCGCCTTGCCGATACCACCGAGACCATTGCGGAAATCGCGCATGCGCTGGGGTTCGCCGAGCCCAGCGCGTTTCATCGCGCGTTCAGGAAATGGACAGGCGTGCGGCCGGCGGCTTATCGGGTCGTGCGAGGCATGACAGAACCGCTATAGTGAAAACCTGCTGGTTCACTCAAGGAGCCGCCATGCCGAAATCGAAAGCCAAGCCGCCTCAAAAGTCGGAGCCCGCGTCCGTGGAGGCCGAACACGTCGAGTCTGCCCTCGACGAAGCACTGGACGAAAGCTTCCCTGCAAGCGACCCGGTCGCCATCTCGTTCGAGCCCGAAGCCGAGTTGCGTAAAAAGCTGCCGGGCTAATCTTCCAGACTGGTCAGCAAGGTCGCGAGTTTTTCGACGTGCTGCATCAGCATGGCCCGATGTTTGTCGATCTGTTCGATACGCCCTGCGAGATCGGCGCGCACGGGCCCGTCAAGCTTGCCCGATGCACCCATATCCTC
The DNA here is from genome assembly GCF_964243625.1 of uncultured Caballeronia sp. Lineage (NCBI taxonomy): Bacteria > Pseudomonadati > Pseudomonadota > Betaproteobacteria > Burkholderiales > Burkholderiaceae > Caballeronia > uncultured Caballeronia sp. The sequence continues at coordinate 10,106 of NZ_CAXTGZ010000161.1, read as the reverse complement.
CGCGCGCGCATTGATGCTGTCGAGCTGCACCATCGACAATTGCCGCTCCACGCGACGCAGATCGGTCAGCAGCAAATCACGGTTGCGCCGGAATATCTGGTCGCGACGCAGCGTCTCGCCTTGCTGCAGCGCCTGGTCGGCAATGCGCCGTGTGGCTTCCGTCTGCGACAGCAGCGGTTCAGGCCCGCGTAACACCGGCCGTTTGGGCGCTGGGTGGGCATTGCCGCGAAAGACCGCCGCCGGCGCTTCCTCATCCATCGCGCGCTGCGTTTCAGGCGGAATGTCGCGTCCGTCGTGACGGTCGTCCATCCAGCGCGGCGGCAGGCCAGTTACCGTTTCCACGCCGCGGATGAACTCTTCGCTGAAGTCGCGCCGGCCGGCCAGGATCAGCTTCATATGCGACGGCGAAAAACTCATCATGCGCGCAATCCTCGCGCCGCCCGCCGGCGATCCCGCGAGCACGTTCAGGTTGCTCCGCCATACTACATACAACGTTTCATCGAAATCTTCCATGGGCTAGTCTCCAAGCAGACGGACTCGCAAGCGTCGCGCAGCGGGGCACATGCGCTCGACGCTCGGGTCCTGGCGAGCCCGTCATTGCAGCGACGCTGCCGAAATGTAAGCAATGGCGTCGCCTGTGGGCATCTGACCGCATCTTACCGTCATCTCATTATTGTGCGTTTTGTCTGAAGAAGCGTGAAAACCCGCAGCGGTGGAAAAAATCGGTCAATTTGACGGGTTTTTCGCTTTCAGACCCACCCCGCACCCCCTCTGGCAAGCCAATATTTGCCAAACGAATAAATGACAATTATTCGTGTAGCAGATAATGGGCGTTTATTCGCCACACGCATATTTGACAAATATTCGCTACACGAATAAAATGCGTTTATTCGTGTCACAGATAAATCGCCATGCGGCAGCCTATTGCTACCTCCCATCAAATGGGCGAAATCCTTGCAGCAGGACGACGGCGCGCTGGCCTTACACAGGCTGAAGCTGCCATCCGGATAGGGGTGAGCCAAAGCCGTATCTCGACGCTCGAAGCCGACTCCAGCGCGTTGACCCTCAACCAGTTGCTGGCGCTTTTCGGCGCATACGGCCTGCAATTGCAGGTCGAAAACCGGGGCGACGCCACGGTCCAAATCACCCAGGAATCAACACCGGAATGGTGATGACCGGGCGCAAATCGCATTCCCGCGCGTTGTCCGTATGGGCCAACGGTGTGCGCATGGGCGTCTGGCAAATTCCCAATCGCGGACCCATGGAGTTCGAGTACGACGCCGCGTGGGCGGTTTCCGACATCGGGCGGCCGTTGTCGCTGTCGCTTCCCATTCCGCTCGACAACGCCCCGCTCAAAGGCGAGCGCGTGCTGAACTACTTCGATAACCTGCTGCCCGACAGCGAAGCCATCCGCCAGCGCATCGGCCGGCGCTTCCGGACCAAGACACTCGATACCTTCGACCTGTTGCAGGCGATCGGCCGCGATTGCGTGGGCGCGGTCCAGCTTCTGGGTATCGATGACGAGCCGGCGGGTGTGCAGCAAATCGACGGAACGCCGCTCTCCGAGCGTGAAATCGAGACCTTGCTGACCCAGACGGGCGGCAACTTCGCTTTCGGTGCTCAGGACGACGAAGATGACTTCCGCATCTCGCTTGCCGGCGCGCAAGAAAAAACCGCGCTGCTCTGGCACGACGGCCAATGGATGAAACCCCACGGCGCGACGCCCACTACGCACATCCTGAAACTTCCGCTCGGTCTGGTCGGAAACCGGCGCGCGGATCTGACTACGTCAGTGGAGAACGAATGGCTCTGCATGCATCTGCTGCGCGCCTATGGTTTGCCGGTGGCGGAGACGAGCATCGAGACGTTCGGCAAGCAACGCGTGCTGAGCGTGAAGCGTTTCGATCGCCAGATGCATTCGAGCGGCAAGTGGCTTTTGCGTTTGCCGCAAGAAGATTTCTGCCAGGTGATGGGGCTGCCGTCGCACAAGAAATATGAAAACGAAGGCGGTCCGGGCGTGATCGATCTGGCCCGCGTGCTTCAGCAATCCAACGAGGCAAGCGACGACGTCGAAACCTTGCTGACCGCGCAGATTCTGTTCTGGCTGCTTGCCGCGCCCGATGGCCACGCGAAAAACTTCAGCATCCGGATCCTGCCGCGCGGCCAGTTCAGGCTGACGCCGCTCTACGATGTCATGTCGATCTGGCCCGTGGAGGGCAAAGGCGCAAGCCAGTGGTCGTGGTTCAAGGCGAAACTCGCGATGGCCATTGCCGGCAAGCATCGTCATTATGCGTTTCGCGATATCCAGCGCCGGCACTTCAACGCCATGGCGCCGAGGTGTTCGTACGGCAATACTGCAGAACCGATCATCCAGCGTCTGATTGCAGACACGCCGCGCGTGATCGAGCAAGTGGCGGCGCAATTGCCGGACGGTTTTCCGGCAAAAGTCTCGGACCGCATATTCGATGGACTTCGCAAGACCGTCGCCGCGCTCGAAGCGATGCCGGACAAATAAAAAAGCAGGACCCGAAGGTCCTGCTGCCCATTATCCGGCTCGTTACCCGGTGATCAAGGCACGTCGCGCAGATAACCTTCCTTCGCTGAATCGCGCATGCGGAACGAGACAATCCCCGCAATCGCGCACAGCGCCGTCACATACCAATAGAACGTCGACTCGCTGCCAATGGACTTGAGGAACAGCGCCACGTACTCGGCCGAGCCGCCGAACACGGCGTTGGCCACCGCATACGACAAACCCACGCCCAGCGCACGCACTTCGGCGGGGAACATTTCGGCCTTGATCAATCCGCTGATCGATGTGTAGAGACTCACGATAGCCAATGCGACCACGACCAGCACGAACGCCACGATCGGGCTCGTGACATCCTTCAGCGCATGCAGGATGGGCACGGTGCAGATGGTCGCGAGCACGCCGAACCAGATCATCGATGTACGCCGGCCGATCCGGTCCGACAGCGCGCCGAACGCCGGCTGCATGATCATGTAGACGAAGAGCGCAGCGGTCATGACGTTGCTCGCTGTCTTGGCGTGCATGCCGGCTGTGTTCACCAGATACTTCTGCATGTAAGTGGTGAACGTGTAGAAGATCAGCGACCCGCCCGCTGTGAATCCCAGTACGGTCAAAAACGCGGTCTTGTGCTGCATCAGGCCGCGCAGCGTGCCGGCCTCTTTGAGCTTGCGGCTTTCGGCGGTCGTGGTTTCATCGAGTGATTTGCGCAAGTACAGCGAGACGAGTGCCGCAAGCGCGCCAATGCCAAACGGAATGCGCCATCCCCATGCCTTCAGCTCATCCGTGCTCAGCACTTGTTGCAAGACGACAAGCACCAGCAACGCTGCGAGCTGTCCGCCGATCAGCGTCACATACTGGAATGACGCGAAAAACCCCCGTCGTCCCTGCAGCGCCACTTCACTCATATAAGTAGCGCTCGTGCCGTATTCGCCACCCACCGACAAACCCTGGAACAGCCGCGCGATCAGCAGGAAAAATGGCGCCCATGCGCCGATGCTCGAATAGGTAGGCAGGAAACAGATGACAAGCGAGCCCGCGCACATCATCAAAACCGAGATCATCATGGAGGTGCGACGGCCGTGTTTGTCGGCGATACGGCCGAACATCCAGCCGCCGATTGGCCGCATCAAGAAGCCCGCCGCGAATACGCCGGCCGTGTTGAGCAACTGCGTGGTCGGATTGCCGCTCGGGAAAAACGCCGGCGCAAAGTACAGCGCGAGGAACGAGTAGATATAAAAGTCGAACCACTCGACGAGGTTCCCCGACGACGCACCGACGATCGCGAGAACGCGGCGCCGGGTATCCGCGGATTTGGAGAGGGCTAGTTCGGCCATGCTGATTGGACTCCTGTCGCGTAATGAAAACAGCGGAAAAACGGCGGCTCGTGGCCGCTCTTGAACCGGTCGGGTGCCGGTGGAAAAGATGACGCCTGCGTAAGCCAGGGCGTTCGGGCGCAAGTTTATACGACGCGGCCCGGCTTGGCGCGTGATGACAGTTACCCGCTTTTGTGCTTACAGCGAGATTCACGACACAAGACGGGTGTCATGATCGGCTTCACGCAGGTGCCTTTCGCAGCAAGGATTGCAGCCCTATCAACGGTTACCGGCCGGTCACTCGAATGTGCGGCCGCGCCCGCGCGAAGCTTACAGACAAGCGCTCTGCAAGCGCTTGGTAATTACCCTGACCGGGCGAAAAGACAAGACAAACGGCGAGCCCAACTATTGCCATAATTGCGGACGCTCGATTTTTCTGGAGAACCGCAATGAACCCGCAGTCATCGAACCCGACGCTCGACGCCGCCCTTGCATCCAAATTTGCGGCGCTCGCGCTTGGCCACCTCACGCGCGAATATCCGAACAAACTCGAACACGTGATGGGCAGCGCCGCCGATGTCAAAGGTCCGCGCGCGCTGCATCCCATCTTCTATGGCAGCTTCGACTGGCACTCCTGCGTTCACGGTTACTGGCTGATTGCACGGCTGATCGACCGGTTTCCGGATCTTCCGGAAGCATCGCGAATCCGCGCGTTGATCGACGACCATTTCACGGCCGCCAACGTCGCCGCCGAAGTCGCGTATCTGGAACGTCCGGAGGCGCGCGGCTTCGAGCGTCCTTACGGCTGGGCATGGCTGCTCGCGCTCGCCGGACAGCTTGAATCGATGAAAACGCCGGACGGCCAGCGTTGGGCGAATACGCTCAGGCCGCTCGCGTCCGCCTTCGTGGATCGCTTTACGGAGTTCCTGCCGAAGTCCACGTATCCGCTGCGCGTGGGTACGCACTTCAATACGGCGTTTGCGCTGACATTGTCAGTGGGGTATGCGCGCCAGGTTGGCAACGCGGCGTTCGAGACATTGATCATCGATACCGCCCGTCGCTGGTACTTGAACGATGCCGCTTGCCAGGCGTGGGAACCAGCCGGCGATGAGTTCCTGTCTTCGTCGCTGATTGAAGCCGAGTTGATGCGGCGCGTGCTGCCGCCGGCCGAGTTCGAAGGATGGTTCGACCGCTTCCTGCCACGGCTAGTTGCGCGCGAACCGGCGACGCTTTTCACGCCCGCAACGGTCACGGACAGAAGCGACGGCAAGCTTGCGCACCTCGATGGCTTGAACCTGAGCCGCGCCTGGTGCCAGCGCTCGCTCGCACGTTCACTGAAACCCGGCGATGCCCGGATCAGTGCGCTCGAAGCCACGGCCCACGATCACCTTGCGGCCGGACTCGGGCACGTAGCCGGCGACTACATGGGCGAACACTGGCTTGCGACCTTCGCGCTGCTGGCGCTGGACGCCTGAGCCTTTGTAAGCCCGAAGCGCAAAGCTTCAACCGCGCGGCTGGAATGCGATTACGCTCATGCCGACCAGCGCGATCGCCATCCCGGCCCAGTCCCAGCTCGAAGGCCGGATCCGTTCAACGGCCCACAGCCACATGATCGCCACCGCGATATACACGCCGCCATACGCCGCATACACACGTCCGGCCGCGCTTGCATGCAGCGTGAGCAGCCACGCGAAGAGTGCCAGCGATAGCGCGCCGGGCACGAGGAGCCATGGCGAGCCGCCCTCCTTCAGCCATCGATACGGAAGATAACAGCCGACAATCTCGGCGATCGCGGTGAGCACATAAAGCAGGATGGTCTTCATGACGGAAGCAGTTAAGCGAGCGTGCAAAGGACCCACAGCAGAACTCACCACGCCGCCCAATGCAAGCGAATTCGCAAGCGCAATCGCCGAGGCAAACGCAGCTTCAGCCCGTTGCGCCCTCGTCCCATCCCCCGCCGAGCGCCTTGTACACCGCGATCAGATCGGTCGTCACGCTGACCGTCGATTGCGCGAGTTGCTGGCGCGTGGAGGCGAGTTGCCGTTCGGCATCGAGAACCGTGATGAACGTCACGAGCCCTTTCCTGTAGCTGTCGGTTGCGAGCTGCAGGCTGATGCGGTTTGCCTCCACGGTTCGCGTGAGAGCCTCGCGCCGGTCCTGATCGGTCCTATATGAGACCAGCGAATTATCCACGTCCTGCAGCGCCTTCAGCACGGTCGACCGGTATTGCAGCGCCGCCTCCGCGGCTTGCGATTTCGCGATCCGCACGTTCGCCCGCAGCGCGCCGCCCTCGAAGATCGGCAGGGAAATGCTCGGGCCCACCGAATAGAAAAGACTCGACCAGTGCGCGAGATAACGGGCGCGCGTGGCACGCGTCCCGACGCTGCCCGTCAACGAGATATCCGGGTACATCTGCGCGACCGCCACGCCGACTTCGGCCGTGGCCGAATGCAGATCGCTTTCCGCGCGACGAATATCCGGACGCCGCCGAGCAAGTGTCGATGGCAAGCCGATCGGCACGCTCGGCGGCGCTGGCGGCACTGCGCCGGGCGTTTCGAGTTCGGCATCGAGCGCGCCCGGCACGCTGCCGGTCAACACGGCAAGACCGTTCATGGCTTGCGCGATCTGTGCATCGAATTGGGGAAGCTGCGACTGGAGCGAGCCGACTTGTGCCGTTGCGCTTTGAACATCGCTCTGGCTCGTCAGGCCGACGCGTGCCTGTTCCCGCGTGAGGTCTAGAATCTGTTGCTCGGAATCGATTTCTGCCAGCGTGATCTGCTTGAGCAACTGCGCGCCGCGCAGTTGCGAATAGGTCTGCGCGACTTCGGCTTCGAGCGAGACGAGCGCATCGTTACGATTTTCGATAGCCGACTGCGTCTGCGCATTGGCCGATTCCACCGAGCGTCGCACGCGGCCGAACAGATCGAGTTCCCACGATGCATCGAAGCCGTCCTGGAAGAGATTGACCGGCCCGGTCGCGGAATCGATTGCGTTGCGAACACGCGGTGCGTTCGCCCCGAGCCCATTGATCTGGTCGAACGCACCTTGCGATTCGAGGATGCCCTTGAGACCGAGTTGCTCACGCATATAACTCGCGTTTGCGCTGACTTGCGGCAACCCTTGTGCGCCTGCAGCCACGGCTTGTTCGCGCGCCCCCGTGATGCGCAGCACCGCGCTCTGCAAATCGAGATTTCCCGCAATGGCGCGATCGATCAGTGAGTTGAGCGTGGCGTCGTTGAATCCGCGCCACCAGCGCGGATCGGGATCGGCGTTTGTATCGATGATGGTCGGCACGCCCGCGTGCGGGATGCGCATATCGTCCGGCGGGTTTTGCACGCGTTGCAAATCACGCCAGTTATCAGGCGCTTTTGCGTCGGGCTCCGTAAAATTCGGGCCGACGGAACAGGCACTCGTGAAAAGCGCAAGCAATGCAATCGATAACGAAGTCAGGCGTTTGTTCATCTCAGTGCCCTCCTCCGCCGCCCGAAGCTTTCACCGGTGAAAAGAAGAACGTCACCGGGACGAAGCACAACGCAAAGATCGCGACGGCGCCGAACACATCGAGATAAGCCAGGATCGTGGACTGCGATATGAACTGCTTGTACATGAGGCCGGTTGCTGTCGTCATGGCCTGTTGCATGGTCTGGCCCATGTCCATCAGTGTGCGCGTCATGCGTTGTACAGAATCGTTGTAATTGGGATTGAGCGTTGTCATGTGCACGGACATGTGGGCCATGTTCGCCTGCGTGCGCTCGACGATCATCGCGGTGGAAAGCGAAATGCCGATCGATCCCGCGACGTTGCGAAACATTGTGAAGAGCGCGGAAGCGTCCGCATTCTCCGACGGCTTGAGCGTCAGATACGCGAGGGTTGTTATTGGTACGAAGAGGAAAGCAATCGCAATGGATTGCGAACTTCGCATGATGGTCAGCGTCTTGAAGTCGATATTCGGCACGAGGTGATGTGTGAAGAACAACGCGCACGACATCAGGAAGAAACCGAACGCAACCAGGAAGCGCGTTTGTATGATCGGCATGAGCTTGCTGACAATGGGAATGATGGCGACGATCATCATCGCCCCGGGCGACAACACGAGCCCCGCAAGAGTGGCGGTGTACCCGAGTTGCTGCTGCGCAAGCTGCGGAACGAGCACCGCACTGCCATAGAGAATGCTGGCGAAGCCGACCATGCAAATGGAACTCAGCGCGAAGTTTTTATCCTTCAGCACGCGCAGATCGACGACCGGTTTCTTCGCGTAGAGCAGCCAGAATATCGCGCCAACAATGCCGATCGCCGACAGGATCGCGAACGTGGTGATGAAGCCGGACTTGAACCAGTCGTCATCCTCGCCGCGATCGAGGAACACTTGCAGGCACCCCAGGCCCAGCGCAATCAGGCCGATGCCGATGTAATCCAGCCCGAGTTCCTTACGATCCTTTTTCTTCTCCCAAGGCGGGTCTTCAACAAACTGCATCACCGCGATGGTTGTGATCACGCCAATTGGCACGTTGATCAGGAACACCCAGCGCCAGGTCAAATTATCGGTAATCCACCCGCCGAGCGTCGGGCCGACCACGGGCGCGACCACGATCGCCACGGCGGATATCGAAAACGCGCGCCCCCGTTGCTCGGGTGGAAACGTGTCAAGGATGATGGACTGCTGGTTGGGTTGCAAACCGCCGCCAAAGAAACCTTGAAGCACGCGGAAAATGATCAGTTGCCACAGGTTGGTGGCGAGGCCGCACAGCAGCGAGCACATTGTAAAAGCCGCTATGCAAATCAGGAAATAGCGCTTGCGTCCCAAAAGTTTCGAGAAGAACGCGGAGATTGGCAATACGATCCCGTTCGCCACCAGATACGCGGTCAGCGTCCACGTGGCTTCGTCGTAGCTTGCGGACATCGCGCCCGAAATGTGCGGCAGCGCGACGTTGACAATCGTTGTGTCGAGCACTTCCATGAACGCCGCGAGCGTGACCACCACCGCGATCAGCCACGGGTTGGACTTCGGCTTCCAGTCGGCGCGCTCGCTCATTTCAGCATCACCTTCGGCACGACGGAAAGACCAAGCGGCAACGGCAAGTCGGGTTGCAGGCCGTTATCGATCAGGATTTTCACCGGCACGCGCTGCACGATTTTCACGAAATTACCCGTCGCGTTTTCCGCAGGGAATGCCGAGAAGCGCGAGCCGCTGCCAAGCTGGATGCTGTCCACGTGACCATGCAGTTTCAGGTCCGGATAGGCATCGACGGAAACATCCACCGCGTCGCCCGGACGCATGCGCTCGAGCTGCGATTCCTTGAAGTTGGCCGTGATCCAGACAGTGGTGGTCACGAGCGAAAAGATCGACGTTCCTGCCTGCAGGAAGGTCCCGTATTGCACATTGCGTTTTGTGACCCAGCCATCGGCGGGGGCGCGCAACTCGGTGTACGAGAGATTGAGCGCGGCCGCTTCGACTTGCGCTTCTGCCTGGTGGACCTGCTCGCGGCGTTCGTCGACGGTAGCCTGGGCCTGACTGATCTGTTGCGGCACGAGGCTCGCGGTCTTCACCTGCGCGCGAGCCTGCGCGACGTTGGCAAGCGCGCTTTGTTGCTGCGCGTTGGCGGTATCGATGTTTTGTTGCGACGTTGCGCGAACGTCCACCGAATGCTGGCGTTCATAAGCGGCCCGGCTCTGCGTGAGATTCGCTTGTGCGGACTGTTGCTGTGCCTTGGCCTGCGTGAGTTGCGCCGGATACTGCACTCGCGCAATAGCCAGTTGCACTTGCGCCGCGTTGAGCTGCGCCCTGGCGAGGCCGAGTTGCGCATTCGCCTGATCGAGCTGCGCCTGGTAGTCGCGGGGATCGATCTTGATCAGGAGGTCGTTCTTATGGACGAACTTGTTGTCGCCGAGATTCATGACCACGACATAACCCGAAACCTTCGGCGCGATGGTGACCGCATCGCCGTCGGTGTAGGCATCGTCCGTGCTCACCTGATTGCGGGTTGCGAACCACCAGATCAGCCCCGCGATGATGATCAGGACGACGATGACGCCGAGAACCTTGTCGAGGCTCCAGAGAGACGATTGGACCACGACCCTGATGCGGGTGAGGCTGACGTTGCCTTTGCGGACAGTGATTCTGATCTTGGTTCTGTTTCTGGAGATGAAGTCAGCGATCCCGAAGACTTCGATGAAGACGGCGATTACAGCGAGGATGAGGATGGCAATCTTCGTTGGAAGCAAGATCTGTCCAAGCAAGCGCTCGCCATGCATGGCAAAAGGGA
>NZ_CAXTGZ010000160.1:0-11612 GCF_964243625.1 uncultured Caballeronia sp. | reverse complement strand
CCAGTCGCAATTCAGTCCTTACCTGAGTGCACCCGCCGACGAAACCTCACCCGCCGCCCGGGTCCAGGCTTACGTGATGGAGCATATCGGCGAGCGGCTCACGGTCGAGAAGCTCGCGCAGATCGCTGGCATGAGCGAACGCAATTTCGCCCGCGCTTTTGTGGAGGCGACCGAACTGACGCCGCATGATTTCGTGGAACGCGCGCGTATCGATGCCGCGCGCAACGCGCTCGAAAGCACGGTCACGCCGCTGAAGACCATCGCGTACGAGTGCGGCTTTGGGACAGCGGACCGGATGCGGATCGTGTTCCGGCAGCGGCTGGGCGTGTCGCCGAATGATTATCGGGTGAGTTTCCAGAAGTGCGAAAGCTGATCCTTGCATAGACGAACGCTGGACCGGTTCGTGCTCCGGTTTGTGCTCGCATCCACTCGCGCAATCACACGAACATTCCGGAGACGTTGATGAAAGATGATGCTTACGAACGACGTGCGCTGCTCCTGCATCTGGGCGATGTGCTCGAAGCGCTCTCGTGCCTGTCACGCAGCGGCGCACGGCACGCGACGCTCGGCGAGGCGCTGGTCGCGGAAGATTCGCTGGTGAGTTTTACATGGCTGGGTTTCATCGATTCCGCAATATCGCCGCGAACCGTATCGGATCGCGCGGCCAACGCGTTCTTTCTCTGGCCCAAGTCGTTGCTCGACGAAAACCTGAACCGGCCTTTGTTGGCATCGACGGTGCAGCACGATCTTTTTGCCGGCAATCCGCAAGGGTGGTCCAGGTACGTGGCCGAGCGCAGGAAAGACGTCGCGTGGTTTGCGGAAGGCCTGAAAGCACCTCCCGCCGAAGGCGAACCTGAACCGGAAGCCTCAGAGGCCTCGGGCCTCACCCGCTGGCCCTGGCCCGAAAAAACTTGAAAGCATTCACGGCTTCTTGCTCATGCTGCTTGCGCCAGCATCGAGCCCCATACCGTTCTTGCGGCCGCTGGGCGGCTCCTTTCCCGCCGACACCTTGCCCGGCGCGGGCTTGAGGGCGTTGTCCCGCGCCACGGACGAACTCGTGGCGCTCGTGGGCGACGTGGTGTTGTGCTCGTCGTAGGCTGGCGTGCTGTCGGACTCGAGCTTGTTGGGCTTTTGCTGCTGGCCATCGGCGTAAAGTGGGACAGCCGATGCCGCGATCAAACTGCCGATCATCAAAAGAACGCGTGGGGAGAATGTCATTGTTATTCGGCTGGAGTCGCCGCCCGGTTTTATCGATGAATTGAGTCGAGCAAGTAACGCTCCCGGCAAAAACGTCCTGGGTGCTTGGAACACGGCTTGCTGTTGACTTGTGACCTCAACCAGGACGCGATCATGAGCAATCAACCGAATCAGCCAGCCGATGAAAACCCCAAGAGCCATCCCACTTCAAATGCCGAAAAAGATCCTGCCGACTGGGTCACGGGCGACGAAGCAATGACCGGCGCGCAGGCATCGTATTTAAAGACGTTGTCGGAAGAAGCGAAAGAACCATTCGATGCATCGCTCAATAAAGCGGAGGCGTCGCGAAGAATTGAAGAGCTTCAGGCGAAGACCGGCCGGGGCACCTGAATCCATTTCAACCGAGGACTGAACCATGGCGACAGAATCATCACGCGACACACCGCCCAAACAACGTGACGACGATGCCACCGCAGCAGACCGGCAACTGAGCGACGCGGAGAAGGACTCGCCCAAGGGCGAGCCCGCACCGCCCGAACCCGGTCGCGGCACCGACCTGCCCGACCCGAAAGACGTTGGCGAGGCCGGCTGAAATCATTGAAACCGAGGACCGAACCATGGCATCCAAACCCAAGCAGGCCGACGACTCCGCTCCGGCGAGTCTGGCGGCAAGTCTCGCTTACACCTTCAAGTTGTTCGCGACCGACCATCGCGTTCTGGCGCAAAACGGCGATGGCAAACTGATCGATATCGGCGCGATCGAGCATCGTGAAAAGAAGGGGTTTGTCGTGTCGCTGGACGTCGACGAACTGGAATCGGAGCCGGAAGCGAGCGAGAAAAAAGCGCTGCAGAACATTGCGTCGCAGATCACGTTTGACTACCTCGATGGTCTTTTCACCAGCGAGGATGTCACTGAATTTCACGGCAAGCTGGCCGACCTGCCGCATATTGAACTGACGCTCGATGAAACCCTTCCACGCAGCCTGACCGACCGCACGCCCCCCCACCTTTTCTAAGTCACAGGCAAGCCAGTCTTGCCATTCCAGTCCAGATCCTGGATTTGCCGCACAATCCCGACGACGCCCGCGCCCGACATCAAGATTGAAACGCGCGGCATTCTCAAGGATCGAGCGATGGACTATCTGACAAGCCTGAAAGTGTTCCGGGCGGTCGTGGAGGCGAAAAGCTTCACGCGCGCCGCCGATCTGCTTGGCGTCTCGCCGCCGGTTGTATCGCGTGCCATCTCCACGCTCGAGCAGCGGCTCGGTAACCGGCTTTTTCATCGCACGACCCGACATATATCGCTGACGGAAACCGCCGAGAAGTTTTTCGAGGGTTGCTCGCGCGTGCTCGATGAACTCGATGCGCTGGAAACGCAGGCGTCGAACCGTGCCAGCGATCCAAGCGGCAACCTGCGCGTGGTTTCCCATACCACGGCGACATTGAGCCGCCTTGTGCCGCTGCTCGCCACCTTTCGACGCCGCTATCCGCTGGTCGGCGTGGATGTCACCTTGACCGAGCGTCCCGTCGATCTGGTCGCCGATGGTTACGATCTCGGCATCGTGCTGCCTTTCATGCTGACCAGCGACACCACCGTCACGCGCCTGCTTGAACGCATCCCGCTTGTGATCGTGGCCACGCCCGAATACCTGGCGGACAAGCCGCGGCCCATTCATCCCGCGGACCTGGCGGAACATGAGTTCGTCGCCATGCATCCGTCCATCCGCAAGCATATGCTGACGTTCCGCTTGGGCGACGGCGAAGAATTGACGGTGCAGACCAAGGCCGACATGACATCGAATAATGCGCTGCTTAACCGCGGCCTCGTGTTGCAGGGACTTGGCGTGGGCGTGCTGCCTTTTGCGCTGGTGCGCGACGAGCTTGCGGCCGGCACGCTGGTTTCGCTGATGGACGACTTCGAGATAATCGATGGCGCCATCGAGATCCGTCTCGCCTACAGCAGCCGGACCTTGTTGCCGGCCAAGGTGCGGGCGTTCATCGAGCATGCATCCGAGTTTTTCGAAGTCTGAAGCGTCAGCTTTCATCCTCCTTTTGCATCGATTCCATTTCATTGTTGACTGATTCGACATCAATTTGATGTGCGCGATGACGGTTGACTGGGTGCATATACACACATAGTCTGTGCACATGCACACCCGTCCACCCCGACACGATGACTGTTTTGCCCTCCGGCAGGCCGCGCGCCATATCTCGCAGCTTTACGAGCGGCATCTCTCGGCGGCCGGCATGACGCCGACGCAATTCAGCATCGTGTCGGCGCTGGAACGCGCGCCCGACATGACGATGGCCGAGCTTGCGCAAGCAATGGTGATGGAACGCACGACGGTCGTTCGCGTGCTGCAGCCGTTGTTGCGCAACGGTCTGGTATCGGCGGAACTGGGCGGTCCGTGCCAGCGGCGGCTGCAACTCACGCTCACACAGATTGGCCAGGCCAGGCTCGCCGATGCACTGCGCCACTGGCATGCGGCGCAGGAAGAATTCGAAGCGAAGTTCGGGCGGCGGCAGGCCGCGCGCCTGCGGCGCGAACTGTTCCGGCTGACGAGCGAATGACCACGCGCTTAAAAGATATCCGATGCAACCAACAGGAAACGACATGACCACGCCTTCCACGCCGCTTGCGTCCACCGCATCTCCCGCCGTTGAAGGAGGCGCCCGGCGCTCGTTCCGGATCGGCTGGATGCCGGCGGCGATCATCGTCGTGCTGGTCGTGGTGGCCGCTGCCGCCACTTACTGGTACACCGTGCTGCGTTTTGTCCAGAGCACCGATGACGCCTATGTAGGCGGCAACGTCACCGTCATGGCGCCGAAGGTGAACGGTTTCGTGACCGAGTTGCTGGTCGCCGACAATCAGCGCGTGAAGGCCGGACAAGTGCTGGTCCGCCTCGATTCCCGCGACTACGATGCCCGTCTCGCCCAGGCCGACGCCGACCTGAAGAGCGCACGTGCATCGGTTGATGAACTGGTTGCGCGGCAGCAACTGCAGGCCGCCGTGATCAACCAGAGTCAGGCGCAGGCGCGGGCGTCGTCGGCGGAAGTCACGCGCAGCGCGTCGGATCAGGTGCGTTATCGGCAACTGGTGAAGGACGAGGCGGTATCGAATCAGGTAGTCGAACGTGCCGATGCCGACTTTCTCAAGGCCCGCGCGACGCTTGACAACAGCAACGCCGCAACGCTTGCCGCCACCCGTCAGCTCGCCGTGCTCGCCGCACAGGTCGAAGACGCGAAAGCAAAGGTGGCGACCGCCGTCGCGTTGCGTCGCGTTGCCGAGTTGAATGTGGAATACACGACCATTCGCGCGCCGGTCGATGGCTACGTAGGCAATCGCACGGCGCGCGTCGGCATGCTGGCAAACACGGGCGCGGCGCTCCTGACCGTCGTCCCGGCGGACGGCCTTTGGGTCGATGCAAACTTCAAGGAGGATCAACTCAAGAAGATGCGCGTGGGTGATCGGGTCGACGTGGCGCTCGATGCCGCGAGCGACGTGATCCAGGGTCATATAGAAAGCCTGGCGCCCGCGACCGGCGCGACGTTCAGCGTGCTTCCGCCCGAGAATGCCACGGGCAACTTCACGAAGATCGTGCAGCGCGTACCCGTGCGAATTCGCCTGGACGTGCCGCCCGGCAAGGAGAACGTGCTGCGCGCCGGACTCTCGGCAACGGTCACGGTGCACCTCGGCGGCGTGAGCCATTCATGAACGCCGCGCCCCTCACTCCCGCCGACCAGCCGGTCAAGCAACGCATCTTCGCCTTCGCGCTGATGTGCCTGGGCTTCTTCATGGCGACGCTCGATATCCAGATCGTGGCGTCGTCGTTGAAGGACATCGGCGGAGGCTTGTCCGCAAGCCAGGACGAACTCTCGTGGGTGCAGACGTCCTACCTGATCGCGGAAATCCTGGTGATCCCGATGTCGGGCTGGCTCTCGAAAGTGTTCTCCACACGATGGTTGTTCGTAGCCTCGGCGGTCGGCTTCACCATCACGAGCATGCTCTGCGGCCTCGCATGGGACATCAACTCGATGATCCTCTTTCGCGGTTTGCAAGGCGCGCTCGGCGCCGCGATGATTCCCACGGTTTTCACCACGGCGTTCGTGTTGTTCCCAGGCAAGCAGCGCGTGATTGCATCGACGACGATCGGCGCGCTTGCATCGCTCGCGCCGGCCATTGGCCCGGTGATCGGCGGCTGGATCACATCGCAATGGTCGTGGCACTGGCTGTTTTATCTGAACCTCGTGCCGGGCCTTGTCGTTGCCATTCTGGTGCCGAAGTTCGTTCATATCGATGAACCGAATCTGGCCTTGCTCAAAAAAGGCGACTACCTGGGCATTGCGCTGATGTCGGGCTTTCTCGGCTGCCTGGAATACGTGCTCGAAGAAGGTCCGCGCAAGAACTGGTTCGGCGATGACGTGATCGTCACCTGTACATGGATCTCCGCCATCTGCGCCTTTCTGTTCCTCGTCCGCGCGTTTACTGCAAAGGATCCTGTCGTCGACCTGCGTGCGCTCGCGGTCCGGAACTTCGCGATCGGCTGCCTGCTGTCGTTCGTGACGGGCATCGGCATCTTCGTTTCGGTGTTTCTCACGCCGTTGTTCCTGAGCCGTGTGCGTGAATTCGACTCGCTGCAGATCGGCATTGCGTTGCTTTCGGTCGGTGTGTTCCAGTTGATGTCGCTGTGCGCATACGCCTACATTTCCCGTCTCGTCGACATGCGCTGGTGCCTTATCTTCGGCATCGTGTGTTTTGGTGTCGGCTGTTATTTCTATGTGCCGCTGACCAACGACTGGGGCTGGCAGCAGTTGTTATTGCCTCAAGCGCTGCGCGGAATTGGACAGCAGTTCCTCGTGCCGCCCGTGGTCACCATGGCGCTTGGTTCGTTGCCGCAATCACGCCTGAAGTCGGCAAGCGGTTTGTTCAACCTGATGCGCAATCTCGGCGGGGCGATCGGCATTGCAGTGAGCGCGACCATGCTCAACGACCGCCTGAATTTCCACTACGAGCGCCTGAGCGAAAGCGTCACGACCGGCAACCCGCAAACCGGGGCATTCCTCACGCGCCAGTTCGCGCATTGGGGGTCGGCCGCCGGCGACGCGTTGAATGCGACCAGCGCCAGCCTTGCGAACCTGCATGCGCTCGTGATGCGCGAGGCGCTCGTCCTCACGTTCTCCGACACGTTCTTCGTACTTTCGATGTGCTTTGCCATCGGCGCAATCAGCGTGATTTTCGCGCGGCCAATCGGCGCTGCTCCGCCTTCTCCTGACGCTCATTAAGGTCGATCATGCATAAAAGATTGCTGGCGCTGATGGCGCTGATACCGGGCCTGATGCTCGCGGCATGCGCCGTTCAACCCGCGCAGCACGCGGACCTGCCATCGACGGTAAAGACGGTTGCGCCCGAAAACTGGAGCGTCGATGCACCCCAGGACAACGCCGATACCGCCGCATGGTGGCTGCAATTCGGCGACCCGGTGCTGCACGAACTGGTGGCGTCGGTGCTGAGCCAGAACCTCGATGTGCAAGCGGCGATCGAGCGCGTGAAACAGGCGCAGGCCGTCACCACGCAACGTCGTGCGGTGCTCTTGCCCGAGCTCGACGCCACTGCGACGGCCGCGAACACCCGCCAGAACGCGCCGCCGCCTTTGGGTTACGTACGTGATGCAGGGTTTGGCGTCGCGCTTGGCTGGGCGCCCGATGTCTTCGGCGGAGAACGCCTCGAATTACTGGCGGCAGAAGCGCAACTGACCGGCCGTCAACACGCCGTCGATGAACTTCGTCTCGCGCTCGCGGCAAACACGGCATCGGCGTATGTCGATCTCCGATGGGCGCAAAGCGAGCAGAAGATCCTGCAAGACAACGTCGCCATCCGCGAACGCGCGCTCAAACTCACGCAAGAACGCATGCAGTACGGACTCTCCACGCGGCTCGACGTAGCCCGTGCGCAGAACCAGTTGAGCGAACTGCAATCGCGCTTGCCGCGGGCGGCATCGACGATTCAACATCAGTTGAGCCTGATCGCGGTGTACTCGGGGCGCACGCCCGAATCGGTCGATACCCTCGTGCTCGCCACGCCCGCCGCAATCCCGACGCCGACCGATGCCGCGCCGCAAATGCTGCCGTCAGAAGCGCTGTTGCGTCGTCCCGATGTCCGCAGCGCCTACGCCGAACTCACGCAGCGCGCGGCGGAAGTCGGCGTGGCGAACGCGAATCGCTATCCGAAGTTTTCGCTGCAGCTGACCGATGGCTTGCTGGCAGCGTCGTACGTCGGCCTGCCTACGCTCACCGACAACCTTTTCAGCGCCGCGCTCAACGCAACGAGCCCGATCTTTAACGCGGGGCGCATTACCGCGGGTATCGAACAGAGCGAAAGCCGCATGCGGGAATCCGATCTGCGCCTTCGGCAGACCATGCTGCAGGCGTTGAAAGACGTGGAAGACACGCGCAGCGATCTCGTCAGCACGTCGGAGCAGGCAGATCGTTTGAAAGACGCGTTGCAGTCATCCGACCAGTCGCTGCGGCTTTCCACGCAACTGTACAAGGGCGGCGCGAGCGGTTTCCTCGATGTCCTCGCGGCGCAGGACGCTTACCTGAAAGACTCGGACGCGTTGAATCAGGCGAAGCGCGAGCACGCGCTTGCGGCGGTTGCGCTCTACCGTTCGCTTGGCGGCGGATGGAGCGAGACACGGCAGGAATGATGCTCTCAGGACGCCTCGGGTAACATCGGGCATCTTCCGCCCCACGATGCTCGACCCGCGCATGGCACTCAAAAACCTCCTGAGACGGCTTGACCTCACCACGCTGCAACTATTCCTCGCTGTCTACGAGGAAGGCACGCTCACACGCGCTGCTGAGCGCGAGGCGATCGCCGTTTCGGCTGCAAGCAAACGTCTGCTGGAACTCGAACAGGCCGTGGGCGCAGCGCTGTTTGTTCGTCGCGCGCGCGGCATGGAACTCACGCCGGCCGGAGAAACGCTGCTGCACCACGCACGCCGCGTGTTGCGCGATGTCGAGAATATCGGCATCGAACTTGCCGAGCATGCAACTGGCGTGCGCGGTTATGTGCGGATGATGGCGAACCTCTCGGCTATCGTCGAATTCTTGCCGGAAGACTTGCGCGCTTTCTTTTCGATGAACGAACGCATCAAGCTCGACCTGGAAGAGCGGCCGAGCAGCGGCGTGGTGGAGGGCATAGCCGACAGCCTCGCCGATGTCGGCATCTGCTCGGGCGAAGCGGATACCCGTGGACTGCATGTGTCGCATTATCGGCACGATTCGCTCGTCGTCGTGATGCGCGAGGATCACGCGCTCGCGGGTCGCGAAAAGGTCGCGTTCGTCGAGACACTCGACGGCGATCATGTCGGGCTGCACGCGGCAAGCTCCATCAACCTGCGCACGCACATGGCTGCGCGGCAGGCGGGCAAGCCGCTGCGCCTGCGCATCCAGGTGCCCGGTTTCGATGCCGTGTGCCGCATGGTCCAGACCGGTCTTGGCATCAGCGTGCTGCCGCTCAAGGTGTTCAACACGGTCGGCCGCCCGCTGGGACTAACGGCTGTCACACTGGATGAACCCTGGAGCCAGCGAGATCTGATCGTCGTCGTGCGCGACGTCGGCGCGTTGTCTCCCGTCAGCAAAATGCTCTTCGATCATCTGCTCTCAGTCGAGCATAACGAACAGAATCCGGCTTGAGCGTTCGCCGTTCGCGAACGGTCGTTGGTGAATTGAGGTTGGACGCGGGGCGCGGCGCGCTCCTAAGCTGTCTTCAGACTGGACATTTCTGGAGACATGCATCATGGCCGGACCGCTTGCAGGCATTCGCGTAATCGAGATCGGCACGCTCATCGCAGCGCCGTTCGCCGCCCGGCTGATGGGAGAGTTCGGCGCCGACGTGATCAAGATCGAAGCGCCCGACAATGGCGACCCGCTTCGCAAATGGCGAAAGCTGCACGAGGGCACGTCACTCTGGTGGTATCTGCAATCGCGCAACAAGAAGTCGGTGTGCGTGAATCTCAAGTCGCCGGACGGTGTGGATGTCGTCAAGCGCCTTGTTGCGGACGCCGATGTCATCATCGAAAACCTGCGTCCCGGCGCGCTCGAAAAACTCGGCCTCGGCTGGGACGTCCTGCACGAGATCAACCCCAGGCTCACGATGGTGCGCATCTCCGGATACGGCCAGTCCGGGCCGTATCGCGACCGTCCGGGCTTTGGCGCGATCGGCGAGGCGATGGGCGGCATCCGCTACACGACCGGCGAAGCCAATGGTGCGCCGGCGCGCGTGGGCGTGAGTCTCGGCGATTCGCTCGCGTCGCTGCATGGCGTGATCGGCGCGCTGATGTCCATCCTGCGCGTGAAGACGGGGCAGGGCGACGGGCAAGTGGTGGATGTTTCGCTGGTCGAAAGCGTGTTCAACCTGATGGAAAGCCTGATCCCCGAATACGATCTGCTCGGCCATGTGCGTGAGCGCAGCGGCGGCGCGTTGCCGGGCATTGCGCCATCGAATACCTATCCGACCGAAGACAACGGTTATGTCGTCATTGCGGGCAACAGCGATCCGATTTTCAAGCGCCTGATGCACGTGATAGGCCGCGCCGATCTCGCCGATGACCCCGCGCTCGCCCGCAACGACGGTCGCGCCGCGCAGAGCGAAACGCTGGATGCCGCCATCACCGCGTGGACCTCGCACCATTGCACGCAAGACGTGATCGCCGCGCTCGAAGCAGCGGAAGTACCTGCGGGCAGAATCTATTCCGTGGCGGACATCGTTGCGGACCCGCATTACCAGGCGCGTGACATGTTGCTCGATGCAGCGCTGCCCGGTGGGGTATCGGTGAAGATGCCAGGCATCGTACCCAAGCTCTCGGACACCCCAGGCGAAGTTCGCTGGCAGGGGCCTTCGCTTGGAGAACATACGGACTCCGTATTAAAAGATCTCGGCTTCGATTCGCAGGACGTTGCCCGCCTGCGCCGCAAAGGTGCGGTTCAATAGTCGCCGTCATCACCTTCATCACCTTCAATAACGATGACCGGACATAACAACCAATCCGGCAGGAGACGATCATGAGCGTTCCAGGCGCCACGGCGACCGCAGTACACGAGCAAGACGAAACCGATTTCAAGGCGATCATCCGGAAGGTCGCGTGGCGGGTGATGCCGCTGATCATGATCTGCTATCTGTTCGCCTTTTTCGACCGCATCAACATCAGCTTCGCGAAATTCCAGTTGCAAAGCGACCTGGGTTTCTCGGACACCGCCTACGGCCTCGGCGCAAGCCTTTTCGTGATCGGCTATGTTTTGTTCGAAGTCCCAAGTAACCTGATGTTGTACAAAGTCGGCGCCCGCCGATGGATTGCGCGCATCATGATTTCCTGGGGTATTGCCACGAGCTTGATGGTGTTCGTGGGCAATGAATGGCAGTTCTATGGGCTGCGCTTCATCATCGGCGCAATGGAAGCGGGGTTCGCGCCCGGCGTGCTGTATTACCTCACGCTGTGGTTCCCGGCGAGTCATCGCGGACGCATCACTTCCTTGCTGTTCCTGGCCTCCGCGTTTTCGGGGCTGGTCGGCGCACCGCTCTCGGGCCTTGTGCTCGGCCACATGGATGGCGTGCTCGGGATTCGCGGCTGGCACTGGCTGTTCCTGCTCGGTGGCTTGCCGTGCATAGCACTCGGTGTGCTCGTGCTCAAGGTTTTGAAGGACCGCATTGAAGACGCGGGTTGGCTCGACCCCACCGAAAAGTCGATGCTCGCAAGCCGTATCGTGCGTCAGGCCCCGCACTCGGGCGCCGGGAAATCGCTCTGGGGCGCAATCACGACGCCGGGGTTCCTGACGCTCGGACTGGTCTACTTCCTGATTCAGGTGGCGTCCTACGGACTCAACTTCTGGGCGCCGCAACTGATTCGCAGCGCAGGCACACACAACCCGACGACGATCGGTCTGTTGACCGCCGTGCCTTACATCTGCGGCGCGATCTGCATGGTCGTCGTCGGCCGTCTTTCCGATGCGTCCGGCGAGCGCCGCAAGTTCGTCTCCGGATTGTTGCTGATGGCGGCAATCGGGTTTTTCGCCGCAGGCATCTTCGACAAACAGACAGGCTTGCTCATCATTTCACTGGGCGTGATGGGCGGCGGCGTGGTTGCATCGATCCCCGCATTCTGGGCCTTGCCGCCCAAACTGCTGACGGGTGCCGGAGCGGCAGGGGGCATCGCGCTGATCAACACACTCGGGCAGCTCGGCGGCATCGTGAGCCCGGTCATGGTCGGGCGGGTCCGCGACCTGACGGGCAGCACGACGCCAGCGTTGTATGCAATCGGGGCAATGAGCCTGGTTTGCGCCGCGATCCTGCTTTTCGGCCTGCCGGCAACGCTGCGGCAGAAAGATCAGCCGGAGGCGCGGGTTTCTACCTGATTGCA
>NZ_CAXTGZ010000159.1:8991-11613 GCF_964243625.1 uncultured Caballeronia sp. | reverse complement strand
CAACGCGCGCCCCGACAGACGATGCGCCAGATGGCGCGACACGACACGCGGTACGACGAACAGAGGTACGACCATGGGCAACATCATCAGTCCGGCGGTGGCCGAGCTTTCCCCTAGACCGCTTTGCAGAAAGATCGGCACGAAGGTCAGCATTGTGAGCAAGCCCACGGAGAACGCGAACTGCGCGAGCGTTGCGCCTAGATAAGTCGGTTTGCGGAAGTACGACAGATCGAGCATCGGCCGCGCCTGACGCCGTTCGACAATGATGAAGAGCGCAAACAGGATGAGTGCGCCAACGAGTTCGCTGACGATCCAGCGGTCGCTCCATCCACGCCTGTTCCCTTCTATCAACGCAAGCGTTATCAGAAAAAGCGCGCTGGAAAAGCAGGCTACGCCCGGCAGATCGAGCCGCATTGCGTTCGGATCGTGAGACGACTGGATCACACGCAGGATCAGGAAAAGAAGCGCGGCGCCGATCGGCACATTCACATAGAAAGCCCACTCCCAGCCGAATGCTTGCGTGATGATCCCGCCCACCACCGGGCCGCTCGCGATTCCAATGCCGACGACCGTACCCCAGAACGCAAACGCACGTGCGCGCGCTTCGCCATGAAAAGCGTGCGATAGCGTCGCGAGCGCGGCACTGAGTTGCATCGCCGCTCCGGCGCCTTGCAATGCGCGTGCGGCAATCAAAACGGGCAAGCTCCAAGCCAGTCCGCACAGCAATGAGGCAAGCGTGAACAGACTCAGGCCGATCACCAGCAACCGTTTGCGGCCGAAGCGGTCCGCAAGCGCGCCCGCGGGCATCAGCAACGATGCGAAGCTCAGCATGTAGGCAGTGATCACCCATTCGATGCCATCAAAATTCGCGTTCAAGGAACGTGCGATCGACGGCAACGATACCGACACGATGTTGGCGTCCAACTGCAGCATGAACGACGGCGCGGAGGTACAGATCAGCACCAGCCATTCATGACGCTTGGTCGAAACTTCGGATGCGGCAAGAACCGGGCGATTCATGTGGTTGCGTCCTGGCCCGCGGCGTACGTTGCGACTACGAAGCGATTCGTACAACTGGCAAGCCACATAACGCGTCTCCAGGAACGGGCGGTCCAGTCTTCATTATCTGCATATGCTTGCATTTCGTCAATTGCCTGCATATGCTGACATTTCAGAGCGAGCTTTGCGGGATTGGTACAGATGAGAACGATGGCTACAAAAGTGGCAGGAAAAAAGGCAAAGAAGGCCGGTTGCAATTGCACGGTACTGCGCAAGGCGACGCGTCGGGTTTCACAGCTCTACGACGTGGCGCTCGCGCCATGCGGTCTGAAGACGACTCAGCGCGCAATCCTCGCGCAGATAGGGCGCTCCGAGCCCGCCAATGTCGGGGCGCTCGCGAATGCATTGGTAATGGACCCGGGCGCGCTCGCGCATACGCTGCGGCCACTCGAGCGCGATGGATTCATTGAGGTGGCGGTGGATGCTGATGACCGGCGGCATCGGCTGATCAGCCTCACGTTGCACGGGCGCACCAAGCTCGCCGAATCCGATGCCTTGTGGCGCAAAGCTCAAACCGGATTCAACAAGGCTTTCGGACAACCCGAATCCGAAGCCTTGCGTAACATGCTGGAGCTGTTGCTGTCTGATGATTTCGCCGCCAGCTTCGAGAAGAGCATCGGTGCGTAACCGAGCTTCCTCGAAGGCCTCTTTATCGCGATGAGCCCGGAATCTCGCCGTAAGGATTGGACTGGATTCCCGTCAGCGAAAATCTATTCGGGGAAATCGGCGCTAAGCGTGGTGGCTTCCCATGCGGCGATCTCGGCGCGCAGAGCGTCCAGCTTGATCTTTACGCGCTCCAGACCGTTGCTGCCGAGGATCAAGTGGCCCGGAGGGTTCGGCGATTCCACGGCAGCGATGATTGCCAGTGCCGCACGCGCCGGGTCGCCCGGCTGCTTGCCACTCGCGGCCGAGATGGCGCTGCGGCGCTTGCCGGCGCCGGCCTCATAGGCCTCGATCGGATTCTTTGCTTGCTTGAGCGAACGTCCTGCCCAGTCGGTGCGAAACGGGCCAGGCTCGACGGCTGTCACCTTGATCCCCAGATCGGCCGTCTCGGCGGCCAACGCCTCGCTCAGGCCTTCCACCGCGAACTTGGTGGCGGCGTAATAACCGCTTCCCGGATTGCCGATCAGGCCGCCCACCGACGTGATGTTGACGATGTGTCCAGCGCGCTGTTCGCGCATTGTGGGTAACACGGCCTTGATGGTGTCGGCGAGACCGAAGAAGTTTACTTCGAACATGTCGCGCACATCCTGATCGTCGCCTTCCTCGATTGCGCTCAGGTAGCCGTAACCAGCATTGTTGACGAGCACGTCGATACAGCCAAATTGCTGAAGCGTCTTTTCTACCGCGTGTTTGATCTGACCGGCCTGCGTAACGTCGAGTTCGACCACCAGCGCGCGATCGCCATAGCGCTCCTCGAATTCCGCCAGCGAGCTGGGCTGACGCGCTGTCACGACAGCACGCCAGCCTTTATCCAGTACGGCAAGTGCGAGCTCCCGGCCAAATCCGGTGGAACAGCCGGTAATGAACCAGACCGGAGTGTCATTGCTCATATGTGAAATC
>NZ_CAXTGZ010000159.1:0-8981 GCF_964243625.1 uncultured Caballeronia sp. | reverse complement strand
GCGGACGAGGAAGTTTGAACGGATGACATGAGGTTCCTTTCAACGAGAGCCGCGTGGCAGCGAGACCACTCGGTAGGGTAGCGGGGTAAAAAGTATCGCACGCGGGAGCGCGGACCGCACGGACGTAGATGTGGACGATGTAATCGAGAGTCGCTGGTTTCGGGCTTTCGACCATTGGCGACGACAAGCCGGCCGGCAACCTAGTCGGCCGGCCACGAAGCAGGATGCTGATGCTGGCTATTCGCATATTTGATCTCAGTTGCGCCGATGCGTAAAAGTTGGATCCTGAGTTGGATCCTGACCGCGACTTATTGACCAAGATTATTTCGATGCGTTCGCGTCAGCGCAGTGAATACCTGCTCGATTGCAGGCGCTCGTGGCAAACCTGAAGCGCTTCAGGTGATTTGCTCAGTGATGCTGATGAAGATATATCGGCCTTTAATCTGCAAGCCATGCGCAGTGGCGTGCGTCGAGAACTTACAGAGCGGACTCGCCGCCACCTTGCGACGCAATCATCAAACCCGGCCGCGCCACGCGACGAACGCGACGCCTGCAATCGCCATCAGTCCACCGGCGACCGTACTCAACCCGGGGCGCTCGCCCGTCAGACACATCGACAACCCGGTCGCGATTGCAGGTACCAGATACAAGAAGTTGGACGCACGTGCCGCGCCGAAATGGCCTAAGCCGATGGTCCATGTCGCGTATCCGAGCGCGGCAGGAAATACGCCGAGAACCACCACGGCGCCCCACGTCGCCGCTGATGCAGAAGGTGCGGCAAGCGCGCCCATGGCGCCAGGCAACCAGGGCGATAACAGCAACGCACCCGCGAGCAATGTATAGGCGGTACTTGCGAGCGGACCGTAAGTTGGGATCAGGCGTCTTTGCAGCACGAAGTATGCGGAGGATGCCAGGGCGGCGAGCAGGATGAGCGTGGCACCACTACCGGGCGCGAGACCACCGGGTTGTCCGCACGCGATCAGCCCAATGCCTGCAAAGCTGAACAGCGAGCCGAGCCAACCCCATAGGTTGATCTTTTCACGAAGGAAAACGGCCGCCAGGAGGGCGGTAAAGATGGGCGACGTGCTCATGATGAAGGCCGCCGCGCCCGGCGCAACCGTCAGCTCCGCAGTATTCAGGAGCGCGTTATAGCTTGCGATGCCAAGAAAACCGGACAGGGCGAAGAGCATCGAATCGCGCAGCGAAGGTCTTTTCGGCCGCCGATAAACAAGCCAGCCCACGACCAGGACCGCCGCTGTTGCGAAGCGCGCGGCTGCCAGTTGCATTGGCGAAAGTCCATGCAAACCGAGCCGGATGAAAGGAAACGCTGCAGCCCACGAAAGGACCGTAAAAGCGACTGCGCCTGTTGCCCGAAGCGAGGCGGACGTGCCGGACATGCTCAATGAAGCGGATGTGTTCACGATGGTCCTCCGTAATGAAACTCGAATGAATTTCGGTCATCGAATTGTCTTGGAGGACGTCGCACGTGATAAGCAGGCGCGGTGGCGATACAGAATCCGCCATTTACGGAC
Source organism: uncultured Caballeronia sp. (assembly GCF_964243625.1). Classification (NCBI taxonomy): domain Bacteria; kingdom Pseudomonadati; phylum Pseudomonadota; class Betaproteobacteria; order Burkholderiales; family Burkholderiaceae; genus Caballeronia; species uncultured Caballeronia sp. Next base: position 7,449 of record NZ_CAXTGZ010000159.1, on the reverse strand, counting down.
AATCGAGTTTGGCCGCCGGCATTGTCCGCAAAACACGGATTCTGTCTTGCCGCTTTGCCCCCTTCCGGCATGCCGTGTGATTGCGCACAATCGCTTCGACGGTCAACCGGCCGAGCGACAGATCGCATCAGCGGAGCAAGGAGCAGACATGCAAACACAATCGATCGAACGAGCCTGGGTCGATCTCGATGCATCGCCGCGAGGCACATGCGAGATCACACATCTGACGCATGCTGCAGACGCGCAATGGGTAGGTGTGGTCGACCTTGCCCCCTTTGCGACATATACGCTGGATGCCGGCCAGCGCCATGATCTATACGTACTGCAAGGCGATGCCGAAACCGATGATCATTCGCTCCATACCCATGATTTCCTGATCCTGTGCAACGCGACTGTCGTGCGCGCAGGCGAGAGCGGTGCACGCTTGCTTGTATATCGCCAGGCATGTGCTTCGGTGTGTCATCCGCTGCTTCGCACGGCGCGAGAGCGGGCTTGGCGTGAGGGAGTCAATCCCCGGATGCGCGTAGTTTCGTTAGCAAGCGGCGTTCAGCATGTCAGCCTCGTCGCCTGGGAACCGGGCGCGCAGACCCGCGATCACACGCATCCGAGCGGCGAAGAGCTATTCGTTCTAAGCGGAGAAATAAGGAATGGTGAGGAACGCTGTCCTGCTGGAACGTGGTTGCGTCTGCATCCGGGTGCCACGCACGCACCGTATGCCGAAGTGCCGACAGTCATCCTGCTCCGTCATGGTCATCTGGCTGGCGCAGCATGAATGGCACGCCATGGCGTAGCGCACAGGTGTTCAGCCGGCCATCGTCATGCAACGCCGCGATCGGCCTTGAGCATATCGATGAACACCCGGGTTTTCGGCGCCGTATGCTTGCCCGGCGGAATCAACGCATGGATCGCCGTGGATGTCGTCGACCAGTCGGGGTACACGCGAACCAGCCGACCCGTGGCCAGATCTGCAAGCACCGAGAAATCGGGCAATAGCGCAATGCCGGCGCCTTCGGCTGCAGCCGCACGGCATGCGTAGACGGTGTCGGCCAACACGCCGGTGGAGAAATTGATCTCGCGCATTGTTCCATCAGCGCGATGCGCCTTGAAACGCGCGGGATGGGGCAGGACTGAGAGCCCGACAAAGGCGAGGGTGGCTGCGTCGTCGATCTGTTCCGGAAGCGGGTTACGCACGACAAAGCCGGGACTGGCGACCAGCCACTTCGAATATTCGCCGATGCGCACTGCGCGATGACTAGAGTCAGCAAGTTCGGTAAGACGGATCGCCACATCGACGCCGTCCGTTATCAAATCGATCAGGCGGTCGGCAGATACCATCTCGATGCGCAGCGCCGGATGTGCTCTTTGCATCCGGGCCAGGACCGGAGCGAGGACGACCGCGCTGTACTCGACCGATGACGCAACCCGCAATGTTCCACGCAGCTCGTCTTGCGATGGGCTGATGACGGACATGGCTTCGTCGGCGAGACGCACGATCTCACGACACGTCTCAAAGAATGAAGCGCCTGCCTCCGTCACGCTGATCCGCCGTGTGGTCCGGACGATGAGGCTCGCACCCAGTTGCAGTTCCAGCCGCTGGATGCTGTCGCTGACTGTCGTCTTGCCAATGCCGCGCCTCTGCGCTGCGCGCGTGAACGAACCTGTTTCGACGACGGCGATGTAGTTGAGCAGATGTTCAAACGTCAGGTTGCGCAGGTCGGACATGGGAGGTATAGGTGGTTTCAGATTCTTCGTTCGTACGAGACACTAACGCATCCGGCCAAATAGCGGAGACGCCAGGCTTGCAGCCGCGAGTTCGGTTGCAGCCGATACAAGTGCAGGGCCAAGTGTTGTCATACGCTTTTCCGTCAGCCGGACAGCGGGACCTGCAATGCTGATCACCCCGATCGCGGGATAACCCCGTCGTTGAACCGGAGCGGCCATCGCAGTCATCCCCGGCGCGAACACTTCGTAAATCGTAGCGTAGCCACGGGCGCGGGCCGCATCGACGAACTCCAGGAGCGCCTTCACGGTAGTCGGCGCTCTCGGCCCGTATTGCTTTGGTTGCCCGAACCCCTGGCGCGTCACCAGTTCGAGCGCACGCTCATCGGTCATTGTCATCATCCAGGCGTGCCCCGTCGCGCTGCACGAAAGAACGGTGTCCATACCCATGTCCGGGTCGTATCGCAACCCCTTCAGCGCACCTTGCGCCTTGGCGACCCACGTCAGCCTGTCTCCGTCGACGATCGCGAGCCGTACAAGCTCGCCGGATGTTTCCGCGAGCCGGTCGAGCAGCGTTTGCGCAATGTCGATGATGCCGGAGGTCGCCAGATAACTGAGGCCCAGTCCTGCGAGCTTCGTGGTCAGCACATAGTCGCCATGCTCGCGTAACTGACGGACATAGCCGCATTGCTTGAGATCGACGAGCAGGCGATGGCACGCGCTGCGTGGAATCTCGAGTTGGTCCGAAATCAACGCAAGCGGCGTCCCTTCCATTTGAGTCGCGAGAAATTCCAGCACCGCCAGAGTTCTTTCGGTCACGCCCGGCATGAAGACTCCCTTCCACTCGACAGAGTGCCCATGATTGCACGATACGGAATGACATTCCACCCTGGAATACCGTCCCGGCCACGCTGGTAGTCTGTGCCGTATGCACCCCGGCCGGATGGTTTTTTACACCGGTTCCACGGGACGCGTGACAAAAAACATGGACCTCGCGCGACTAAAAACCAGGTTCGCGACGCGGCGCCAACACCGGTTTGGAAACGGAGACAACATGGATCAGCAATCGCACTTACCCGCGCAACAGGCGATGCGCACGCGCGCAGTGACCGCCGCCGCTGTCGGGACGGCACTCGAATGGTTTGACTTCACGTTATACGGCGCACTGGCCGCTACCGTCTTGCCCAAGCTGTTTTTCCCTTCGATGGATTCGACGTCCGCATTACTGGCTTCGCTTGCAACGTTCGGCGTCGGACTCGCGGCGCGACCGCTGGGCGCCATCATTTGCGGTTATCTCGGCGACAAGATGGGACGACGCAACCTGATGCTCGGTACTGTCACCATCATGGGTGTGTGCTCGATGCTGATGGGCCTGCTGCCGACCTACGCAAGCATCGGTGTATGGGCACCGTTACTGCTCGTAGTGCTGCGCATCCTGCAGGGTTTTGCGCTGGGCGGTGAATCGACGGGCGCGCAGTTGATGGCGATCGAACACGCAAGGTCCGATCGGCGCGGCAAATACTCCGGCCTTCTCGGGTTGTGCTCGCCGCTCAGCCAGATCATGGCCAACGGCGTCCTGCTCGCGCTGTCATCGGCGATGTCGGCGCAAGCGTTCGATGCATACGGCTGGCGCATCCCGTTCCTCCTGAGCTTCATTCTCGTGATCGTCGGAATCTACATCCGGCTGCGAGTCAGCGAGACCCCTGCATTCGTCGCGCTTCGAAAAACCGAAGTCGTGCGCGTGGGCAGTCCGCTGCGCGATGCACTGCGCCTTCACTGGCGAACAGTGCTTCGGTGGATGCTGTTCTTTTGCGGCCCTGCTGCGATCTTTTATCTGATCGTCGTGTTCTCGCTGAGTTACGTCACGAAAACGCTGGGCGTGCCGAAGCAGACTGGCTTCCTGCTGTTGATGGGGGCCAACATGTGTGCGATCGTCGGCGCGCTGGCCGGCGGCATGCTGAGCGACCGGATCGGCCGCAAGAAAGCGCTGGCGATAGGTTCGATCGCCACCTTGCTGATGTTGTTCGTGTACTTCCAGATTCTCGATACCAGGAGTTTCGTGCCCATGCTTGCGGCAATGGGCTTCTTTCTCGGCTTCACTCAGTTTCAAAGCGGCATCCAGCCGGTTGCATTCGCCGAAGCGTTCCCGACCAATGTGCGCTACTCAGGCTCGGCGCTGGCGTACACCGGCGCCAACCTGATTGCAGGCGGTCCCATGCCCGTTGTTGCGGTGTGGCTCTTCGCCCTTTGCAACGGCTCGCCGTGGGGTGTCGTCGCCGTGTGCGTCACGTTCAACGTCATTTCCCTGGCCGCGATTCTGACCGCGCCCGAAACCCTGGGTATCGACTTGAACCGGGTCGACTCTGCAAGGGAAGTGATGGGTTCATCCGTGCATGCATCTACGCAATCTCCCTCTCCTTGACACGCAGGCAATGCAAAATGAAGCCACTTGTATATGTGCTGAACGGATCAAACCTGAACATGCTGGGCAAGCGCGAACCGCACCTGTACGGCACGACGACCATGGCTCAGGTGAAGGAACGCACTGAGGCTCTTGCGAGCGAGCTTGGCCTCGAATGCGAGTTTCGCCAGACGAACCATGAAGGCGTGATGGTCGACTGGTTGCAGGAAGCCTTTGAAAAGGATGCGGCCGTTGTCATCAACCCGGCGGGGTTCTCGTTTGCGTCGATACCGGTGCTCGACGCAGTCAAGTTGATTCGCCAGCCGGTGATCGAGGTGCATATCACCAACATCCATCAGCGCGACGAGCAGTATCGGCATTCACTGATTTCACTGGCGGCGCGCGGTGTGATCTGCGGGCTGGGTGTCGATGGATACCTGCTTGCTGTTCGTGCGGTTGCGGGAGCGATCCAGCGGGCATGAGCAGGGTGACGCGCAGGGAAACGCGGTCTGGAACGCAAACGGCTTATGTTTGCGAAACGCTGCGCGTGAAATCGATGTCTTTCGTCTCGATGACTGCACCCGATCGGCCAGGCGCCTTCTGGTTGCTCCAGTACAGATTGGTGTGCCGGATCACGGCGGCCGGCGAGGGTGCGCCCCTTTGCGTCCTGTCTTCGGTCGTATGGGCATCGCCGACGAGCGTTGCGTCATAGCCGCGCACGAGTGCTCCATGCAGCGTCGAGCGTATGCACATATCGGTCTGCGCGCCGGCAACAATGAGCTTGCCAACGCCAAGCGCCGCCAGCACCTGTTCCAGATCGGTGCCTTCAAATGCGTCGCGATAACTTTTTTCGATGATCGCTTCACCTCGCGCCGGAACAAGTTCAGAAACGATCTGCCAGGCTTCGCTGCCTGCGTGCAGGTCTTCGTCGGCGTGACGAACCCAGACAACCGGGATCTGAGCGCTGCGCGCCTTTTCTAAAAGTATCCGGACTGAGTCGAGCACTTCATGACGTCGGTATGCGTTTGCAACGACTTCATTCTGAAGATCGATGACAACAAGGGCGGTGTTGGGGCGATAGGCTAACGTCGTCATGGACAGATGCATTTAAGAGGAAGAATGTATCTTAGCGGGATATGCTGACCGTGACGCAAGTGACCATTTCAAGACGTAGGAAAGCAATCGCAATGAACCAGCCTCCGCCATCCAGCTATGACTACTGAGTTGAACATGATGGGCTCTACAACGACCGTCAACGCAGAACCCTTTACTGATCATCGACTCGTGATAATCGAAGGCATCATGGGGTCCGGTAAATCCACGACAATGCGCTTCATTGCGAAACGCTTGCAAGAGATGGGGCAGCAAGCGCCGGCCGTGCATGAAAGGACAGACCCGCATCCAGTGCGCGCAACTGACGAACTGGAGCACTGGTTCGAACCTTGGCGCGATGTGACGCCGGTGCAGCTTCAGGAACGCGCGCTCGCGAAATGGGCCGCGTTTGTCGAGACCACACAATCGGGCGCCACGGTCCCGGTCATGGATGGTCAGCTATTTCATGGCGACCTGACCAATCTGTTTCTCATGGAGGCCGAGCCAGCGCTCATTTCGAACTACGTGCAGACACTTGCCACTGTCATTGCGCCGCTCAATCCCTTTGTCTTATACCTTTGGCAGAGGGACGTCGAACAAGCCGTTCAGGCCGTATGCGCCGAGCGTGGCGCCGAGTGGATCGATTACCAGGCGAACTGGAAGCTTGCAGCGCCCTACTGCACGCGTAGGGGTTTCGCGGGCTTGGAAGGACTTGTCGCTTTATATCGCGATTACCGTTGCACCACGGATACTCTGTTCGAGGAACTTCCATTCTCCAAGCTTGCGATTGAAAACTCCGGAAGGGACTCGCCTGCGTATGAAGGGCGTATTCTGCGGGCTTTGCAATTGTCCGGGTGACTCCGATTCATTCCCATGCGTGATCGTCCTTCAGCCAGATTACTGATCACCACCCCGAAGCGGCAAGTCCTGCTGTTCCGGTTCGTCCATAGGACTGGCGTGCTGGCGGCCAGGCACTACTGGGCGACGCCGGGCGGAGGTGTCGAGCAAGGAGAGACGTTCGAGGACGCCACGATACGAGCTGCGCGAAGAAACTGGCATCTACGAGGCGCAGATATCCGGGCTGGTCGGTCGGCGCGAAGGGTCTCTACAGTTACCGGATAACGAGCGCGTCCTGGCGGTCGAACACTATTTCGTCGTTCATACGGACGCGGAATCCATCTCACGTGATGGTTGGACGGCGCAAGAGAGTGAAGTGATGGCCGATCACCGGTGGTGGGGCCGGGAGGAACTGTCCAGCACGACCGAGACTGTCTACCCGGAGGGGCTGATCGACATGCTTGATGAGGCAGGCGTTTTCGGCCCATGAGTGACCGGCTTTGAAGCAAACCAGGGTCGTCTTCTGCCCGACGCGGACTGACCAATGGCGGCGCCCCATCTGTCAGTTCAGCGTCAAACGCGCTTGGCGGTCAACAGCTTGATACCGAGGGCGATAAAGACCAATCCGCTGCTGCGTTTCACGGCGCCCAGCCAGCGACTCGTCCCAAGTCCGTTGTGAAAGCGACGGACGCTCACCGAATAGATCGTGTGGACAAGCGCCACGATTGCAGCGACGGTCAAATACATGACCATGAACTGCCCGGGCAACGGACGGTCATGGGCGATGAACTGTGGCATGAAGGCCGAAAGAAAAATAAGTGTCTTGGGGTTGCTGCCTGAAACCAGAACTGATTCCCGGAAAATCTTCCCTTTGTTATATACGTGCGCAATCTGAGCATTGGCAGCAGATGTCGCGTCAGGCGCCTGATGTCTTAATTGCTTCACGCCGAGGTACATGAGATAGAGAGCACCGGTCACTTTCATGCCGACGAATAGCGGGGGCATCGCAATCAGCACGGCGCCCACGCCCAGCGCAACAAGGATGACCACCACCAGTTGAGCCAGCAGGTTCCCGGCGATCGTGGAAGCGGTTCCCCGGCTTCCGTACCTGACCGTGTTACGGATCACGAGTAGAACGTTGGGACCGGGTGAAATCGTGGTGACGAGATACGCCGTCGCGAAAAGAAACCAGGTATGAAGGGACATTCGTGATTTGTTGAGTGGTTGGATGGTTCCGAAGGCAGCTTGATTCTGCCACGATTGCCGGGCGAAGCGGGTTCGAAGTCTCTGCCTGGACAGATGCGGAGACAGGGGATTGAACGATTGCTGTCGGAAACGGCGGCCGGTCGCAGTGAGTTGCGACAGACGTTCAGTTCACGACCGCGACCATGCCCGGATTG
>NZ_CAXTGZ010000158.1:0-11676 GCF_964243625.1 uncultured Caballeronia sp. | reverse complement strand
AGCAACTGCGCGGCTTCGAGTTGCCCATGCGGAATCCCGATGAACCCGCCACGCAGAATCTCGGCGAGATAAGCCGCCTCGCACAAGGACACCGCTGCGGCAGCGGCGACGAGCGGCGGCACATTGATACCGATGAATGGCAAAAAATAGTAGGTCAGCAGAAGCTGCACGAGCAGCGGCACGCCGCGGAAGAATCCGACGTACGCACCGCCGAGCTTCGAGATGAAAACATTCTTCGAAAGCCTCGCGCTGCACACGGCGATCGCAACGACAAAGCCCACCACCAGCCCGACAAGCGAAATCAGGACCGTGGCTTGCGCGGCCTTGATGAGTAGCGGCAGGGCGTCCAACAATGCATGGAGGCTGAACATGTGCTGTCCGGCAGGGGATTCGAAGGCGCCACGGCGCCATCGGCTCCTGGATCAATAATTAGGCGTTGGCATGGTTGTCGGCGTATCCATGGTTACGCCGAACCACTTCTTCTGCAGTGCTGCGAGACGGCCGTCGCCATGCATCTTGATGATCGCTTTGTTGATTGCATCGATAAGCGGTTTGCTGTCCGGGTCCTTGCGGCCGAGGTAGGCGAAGAACACCTTCGTTCCGAACGGCGGCTGCACCACGGCAAAGGTATCCGGACGCTGACGCGCCACGTAGGCAATGTTCGGTAGCGAGTTACCCACGGCGACGATCCGGCCGGCAGCAAGGTCGGCATAGGCCTGGTTATTGTCGATGTATTCCCGAACGTTCGTTTTGCCCGGCAACGTCGCGACGTACTGCTTCAACTGGTCGAGTTGCGCCGAACCCTTGCCGCCGCCAACGGCTTTGCCGGCGACATCGGCGTTCGTCTTGATGCTCGTGTCGTTCGCGCGCTTGAGCAATGCAACCGTGCCATCCGCAATCGGCAGCATGAATTCGTAGCGTTCCATGCGCGCTTTGGTGATGGTCACGGGACCGCTGACAATGTCGAACTTGCCGGCTTCCAGACCTGGCAGCACGCTCGGCCAGGGCAAGTCGATCGAGCGAACCTTCACGCCCATTTCCTTCGCGAGTTCAGCAAAGAAGTCTCTATTGAAGCCCTGTTGCTGGCCGTTTTCCAGGAAGTCGAACGGCGCAAACTGCATTTCAGTTCCCACGACCAGTTCACCCGCCTTCTTGACCTTCGCCAACTGGTCTTCCGCGTGAGCCGAAACCGAAACCGCTGTCGCGACCAACGCGGCCACGAGCAAACGACCCTTCCACTTCGAGAACACATTCATTGTTGAACTCCCCTGATTTAAGAGCACCTGGCCTCATGGAGTTTGCGCAGGTGAGCAAGCGGTTAGACGGGTGTTGGGTTGGCAGAAGCGATAAAATTCAGATGGCGCAATTCAGTATATACCGTCAATTCGCGGTGCCAACCGTGTCAAAAATACTTCTTGAGGGTCAGTGTCGGGCTTGTGCGAAACCCTACTCAAGTTCGAACAAACGCCGGGTTGCGCTCCCGTAATTGGCGGTATATACAGACGATGTTGCCGCGACCTTGATGTGCTTTCGCGGCTATGAGCAGACGGTATTCAAATCTCTGGAGTCACGGATGAGATCGGCTTCCCACATTCCTGTCGTCGATATGGCGGCCGTTCGCGCGCATGACCCTGCCGGCTTGCGCGAAGCCGCTGCGGCAATCCGCGACGCCTGCACGAGCATCGGATTCTTCTACGTGAGCAATCACGGTGTGCCTGCCGATGTGCTCGACGGCGCCATTAAAGGTGCGCGCGAATTTTTCGCGCATGCGCCGGAAGTGAAGCGTCGCGTGGCGGTGAATCATCGGCATCGCGGCTTTAATGCGCTTGGCGATGCCGTCATGTATCAGGCGACCAAGCCTGATTACAAAGAGTTCTTCAGCATTGGTCTGGAACTGGCTGAGGACGATCCCAGCGTCCTCGCGGGCGAAGCATTGCGCGGTCCGAACAACTGGCCGGACTTCATGCCGTCGCTGAGACCGGCGTTGTATGGTTATTACGAAGCGATTGGTGCATGCGGCGCGGATTTGCTGCGCGCGGTCGCGGTGAGCCTGGATATAGACGAAGCGTTTTTCACCGATAAATACACCAAGCGCATGCAGCGCACGCAGATGGTTTATTACCCGCCGCAAGCGCCCAAATCCGACGCCGATCAGTTCGGCGTCGCGCCGCATACCGATTACGGATGCATCACGCTTTTGTGGCAGGACAACGTGGGCGGCCTGCAAGTGAAGGAGCTGGCGACCGATAGCTGGATCGACGCGCCGCCCATTCCCGGCACGCTCGTGGTGAACGTCGGCGATCTGCTCGCGCGCTGGTCGAACGATCGCTTTCGTTCGACGCTGCATCGCGTGATCAACAGTTCGGGACAAGAGCGTTATTCAATCGCGACCTTCTACGATCCGACTTACGGCGCCCGTGTCGATCCCCGCGATCTCGGCTTGAGCGATACACCGCCACTGTACGACCCGGTCGCGGCCGGCGACTACATACTCGGCCGCATCAATGACTCGATGGGTTACAGAAAGAAACGCGCGAATGGCTGAACACGGAATGAACCAGATAGTACAAAAGTTGATCGATACACTGGGTCCGGCATCGGTGCGCACTGGCGACGCGATCGAGCCGCGCTATCTTGGCGACTGGAGCGGACGTTCGCCGGTGCCGCCGCTGGCGGTCGTGCTGCCGCGTTCGGTCGATGAAGTCGCGACCGTCCTGCGCCTTTGCAATGAAGCGCGTCACAGTGTTGTGCCGCAAGGCGGCATGACAGGTCTCGCCGGCGGCTCGATTCCCACAGGCGGCGATGTTTGCATTTCGATGGAACGTCTTGTCGGCATCGAAGAACTCGACGAAGCGGCCGCGACCATGACCGTACTCGCCGGCACCACTTTACAGGCCGTGCAGGAAGCTGCGCAGGCGGCTGGCTTCGAATTCGCACTGGATCTCGGTGCGCGCGGCTCGTGTCAGATCGGCGGCAATCTCGCCACGAACGCCGGCGGTATTCGCGTGCTGCAATCCGGCACGGCGAGAGAACAGGTACTTGGACTCGAAGTCGTGCTCGCCGATGGCTCCGTGCTCAGTTCCATGAACAAGATGGTCAAGAACAATACGGGTTACGACCTGCGCAATCTGTTCATTGGATCGGAGGGGACGCTTGGCATCATCACGCGTGCAGTGTTGAAGCTGAAGCCGCGTCGGGCGGCACGCAGCACAGCGCTTTGCGCGCTGAATGATTATGACGGCGCGGTTGCGTTGCTGCGGTCGCTGCAATCCACTTTTGGCGATGAAATCGGTGCATTCGAAATCATGTGGCCGGAGTTTTACGACTTCGGTGTGTCGCTGACGCAATCAAAGCAATCGCCGCTGGGCGAAGCGTATCCGGTGTATGCGCTGATCGAACAAGCCGGTTTCTCCGATGACCACGGCGAGCGGTTCGCCGCTGCGCTCAATGCGCAACTTGAGGCGGGCGTTGTGCTCAACGCGGTCATTGCGCAATCGCAATCCGAGACGCAAGCGCTTTGGGCGATCCGCGAAGCGACCGCGGAATTGCCGGTAAAACTGGAGCCGATCAACTTCGACGTGAGCTTGCCGATAGGCGCGATCGGTCATTTTGTCGATGCATGCCGAAAGGACTTTGGCGCACGCTGGCCGACGCATCGCGGGTTCTATTTCGGGCATATAGGCGACTCGAACCTGCATGTCACGCTCGATGCGCGATCGATACCCGGCGTGACGGTGGAAGAGGTCGATCACGCACTCTACGGCATGGTCCGCGATTACAAGGGATCGATATCCGCGGAGCACGGGATCGGCTTGCTCAAGCGGCCATTCCTCGGTTATTCGCGCAGTCCGGCCGAACTTGCGTGCATGCGTGCGATCAAGCATGCGCTCGACCCGCACGGTATTCTCAATCCGGGCAAGGTATTGCCTGCGGAAGGTACTTGATGAGCACTACCGGATTTATCGACGGCATGCGTGCCGAAGTGCGCAACCTGCCGGCCTATAACGCGGGTTTATCGAGCGATCTCGTGCGTGCGCAATATGGCGTGACGCATGTTGCCAAACTCGGCAGCAATGAAAATCCGCGCGGGGCCAGTGCGGCCGTCCTGGCGCATCTGGCGCAGTGGTCGACCGCCGCTTCACTTTCGCTCTATCCCGATCCATCATGCAGCGTCTTGCGCACGATGATCGCTGAAAAGCTGAACGTCGCTCCTGAGCAGTTGCTGTTCGGAAACGGCTCCGAAGACTTGCTTGCGATTGCAGCGCATACGTTTCTTGGCGCCGGCGATGAAGTGGTCACCGTGGTTCCGTCGTTTGGCTTGCATATCATTTATCCGCAGAGCGCTGGCGCGAAGGTGATCACTGTGCCCATGCGCGCCGATCTGGAATTCGATGTCGATGCGTTGATCGCGGCAATCTCTCCGCAAACGCGGATGGTGATAATCAGTAATCCGAGCAATCCGGTCGGTTGCGCGATGAACGCGAATGAGATGCGGAGGCTGTTGAGCGCGGTATCGCCGAATACGCTGGTTTTGTGGGACGAAGCCTATTTCGAATACGCCGCCGGCGAACACGGTTATCCCGACAGCCTCGCGATACTGCGCGAATCCGGTTTGCCGTGGCTGTTGCTGCGCACGTTCTCCAAGGCTTACGGGCTCGCTGGTTTGCGCGTGGGTTATGGCGTGGCTTCGGCGCCCGAACTCGCCGGCTTTATGGACCGCGTTCGCACGCCCTTCAACATCAATCAGATTGCGCAGGAAGCCGCGGCCGTTGCGTTCGCGGATCAGGCTCATGTTGCCGCGAGCGTCGAAGACACGCGTGCAGGGCGAACGCAAATGCGTGCTGCGCTCGAAGCGCTCGGCATCAGTCCGGCGCGCTCGCTTGGCAACTTTCTCTTTTTCGACTGCGGTGAAGACGCTGCCGCGCTTGCCGCGCGCATGCTTGCCGATGGCGTGATCGTCAAACCTTGGCGCGAAGCGGGCTACGAGACCTGCATGCGTGTATCCATAGGCAGCGCCGCCGATAACGCGCTGTTCATTGAATCGTTCAAGCGGCGCCGCGCATCGTTTTAGACAGCCATCATCTTTTTCTCCTGTGCCTCGATCCAGTCGCGATCGAAATGTCCCTCGGCGATGGAGCGCAGCGCAGCGGCTTCCTTGTCCGCCTGACGCTTCGCGCCTTCGATGACCGTCATTACATCGTCGGGGGAAATTGCAAGCACACCGTCCGCATCGCCAACGATGATATCGCCCGGATGCACCACCATGCCGCCGACGGTCACCGGCACATTGACCTCGCCAGGGCCATTTTTATACGGTCCGCGATGGGTCGCACCGCGTGCATAGACCGGAAAATCGTGTGCGCTCAGCGCCCCGACGTCGCGAATGGCGCCATCGATTACGAGACCCTGCACACCGAGGCTTTCAGCATACGTCGCCATGATCTCGCCCATGAGCGCCTGCGTGAGTTCGCCGCCGCCATCGATCACGAGGACATCACCGGGGCGGCAAAAATCGAACGCGCGATGAATCGCGAGGTTATCGCCCGGACGGGTGTGGACGGTTACGGCCGTTCCGGCCATAGGCTTGGGCTTGTGATAGGGCAGAAGTCCTATCGTGCCGCTCGCACGCGCCATGTTGTCGCTTAACAGCGATACGGCAAGGGTGCGCAACGTCTCAAGCACTTCGGGACTCGCTTGCGGCGCGGATGCATTCCGGCGCCATCCAGGTTGATTCATGATTGCTCCTCCTTCAGGAAAACTGGCGGGTGATCTGATTCGAAAGGCGTGGATAAACGGCGCGCGCGTTGTCTTCAAAGATGCGCTGGCGGTCGGCGTCGGTGAGCCATTCGATGGCGTCGATATAACGACGGGTATCGTCGTAATAATGGCCTGTCTCGGGATCGATGCCCTGGACAGCGCCGATCGTCTCCGATGCAAACAAAATGTTTTCTACAGGTATCACTTTTGCCAGCAAGTCGGTGCCGGGCTGGTGATATACGCAGGTATCGAAGAACACGTTCTTGAGCAGATAGTCCTTGAGCAAAGGCCTTTTCATGTCTTGCGCGAGCCCGCGGTAGCGTCCCCAGTGATAGGGAACAGCGCCGCCGCCATGCGGGATGATGAAGCGCAAAGTCGGGAAATCGGCGAACAGGTCCGCGGTCAGCAACTGCATGAATGCGGACGTATCGCCATTGATATAGTGCGCGCCGGTTGCATGAAAATTCGCATTGCACGACGACGAAACGTGGATCATCGCGGGCACGTCCAGCTCGACCATGGCTTCATAAAGCGGATACCACGAACGGTCGGTCAGCGGCAGTCCGGTCCAGTGGCCGCCCGATGGATCGGGATTCAGATTGCAACCTATGAAACCAAGCTCTTCCACACATCGGCGCAATTCGGGAATGCAATTCGCAGGCGCCACCCCCGGCGCTTGCGGCAACTGACATACACCCACGAAGTTGCGCGGAAAAAGCGCACACACGCGGTGAATCAGGTCGTTACTTTCTTGCGACCAATGTGCGTTGGCATCGGCGCCGGCAAGGTGATGGCCCATGCCGGCTGCGCGCGGCGAGAAGATCGTGAGATCGGTGCCGCGCTCGCGCTGGATGCGCAACTGTCCGCCTTCAATGCTCTCGCGGATCTGGTCGTCCGTGATGACCGGACGCGCAGGAGTCGGCAGGCCGTCCTTCAGCGCGGCGATTTGCGCAGCACGCCATGCCTCGTGTTCGGGTGGAGACGTCGTGTAGTGGCCGTGACAATCGATAATCATCGCTGGGTTCCAGATCAAGGCTAATGAAGATGTCCCGCAGGGGTATCGCCGGCAGGCATCGCTTCGAGTTCGTCTTCAGAGGGCTTCACGCGCATCACCAGCGCAATGACAGTCGCCACGACAAGAAACGCTGCGATCGTCAGGAGCGCCAGCTTGAAGTTGCCCGTCGCGCTGCGCACGAGGCCGATGCTCCACGGTCCGACCAGTCCGCCGAATTGCGCGATGGTGTTGATCAGCGCGATTGTCGCCGCGCCCGCGGCGCCCGTTCTGAATGACGAAGCAAGGCTCCAGAACAGCGGATTGCCTGCATAGATAAAAAGACCGGTCACGCAAAGCAGCGCATAGGCAATCACCGGATTCGGCGCGTAGGCGCTGCCTGCAATTGCAAGCGCGCTCATTCCATACACGAAGGCGAGATGCTTCTTGCGGTCGCCGGTTCTATCGGAACTGCGGCTGATCACGAGCGTCCCGACCACACCGAGAAGCGGCGGCACGGCTGAAAGAAATCCAACTTCCAGGTTGCTCAGGTGACCCAGGCTTTTCACGATCTGCGGCAACCACAGGAAGAGGCCATAGATACCCACGAGCGCGCAGCCGAAGAGACACGCAAGGCTCCAGACGCGGATATCGCTCGCGACGCGCAGCATGGGGAAGTGTTTATCGGCGCCGAGCGCTTCGCGCTCTCTCGCGAGCGTGGATTCGAGCCAGTGTTTTTGTTCAGGCGTGAGCCAGGCTGCTTCGGTCGGACGTTCTGTCATCAGCCGCAGGGTCAGCAAGCCGAGCAGCATGGCGGGGACGCCTTCGAGGATGAACATCCATTGCCATCCTTGCAAGCCAAGTGGTCCGTTCGCGTAGGTCATCAGCGCAGTCGAGATAGGTCCGCCAAGCACCGCCGAAAACGATCCCGCGATGATGTAGCCGCCCACCGCCCGCGCCCGGTAGCGCACCGGGAACCACTTCGTCAGATAGACCGCAACACCGGGCAGAAAGCCCGCTTCCATCACGCCTAGCAGGAAACGCAGCACATAGAAGCTGGATTCGCTGAAAACAAAAGCGGTAGCGGCTGCGACCGCGCCCCATGTCAGCAGGATCCGTGCGATCCAGAGCCGCGCGCCCAGACGATGCAGCAGCAAGTTGCTCGGCACCTCGAGCAGCATGTAGCCGAAGAAAAAGATGCTGCCTGCGAAACCGAACACGGCCGGGCTGAAGCCGAGCTGTTTGTTCATATCGAGCGCGGCGAAACCGATGTTGATCCGGTCCAGATAGTTGAAGAACATCATCGCGAAGAGCAACGGCATTAGGCGGCCGTACACCTTGCGCATGGTCGAGCTTTCGATCGGGTCGATCATCAACGTCTCCTGTCTTTATTAGCGCCCGTGGACCGGGTGTCGTATAGGTGAATCGCTTTTTTGCGGACGGACGCATACGCACAGAGCGGTGCCCGCGTTGCTTCGATCAAGTCCGGAATGTGTTGGCGTGCGGGACAGCGAGCTGCGGCAAGATCGTGCATTGCACGGGATGCCTGACTGATGGAAGTGATGTTACGAACCCGGGCGCCGCGCGTCCAAGACCGTGTTTTTATCTTTTTATAATGATTTGCTTATAGTACGGGCGCGAGGCACTTCAGAAAGGCTTGGAGATGAGACGATGTATCGTCGCTTCGAAAGCTCGCTGAAAGCGTCGTCGTCTGCGACGCCAACGGTGCATCGAGGCGAAGGTAGACAACATCGGAACGACCGTGCCGTGCAACCGATTCACCCACGAACGTCACGCCCAGCCCGGCCGCAACCAGTGCAATCGCCGTCTGGATCTCGTAAGCCTGATGCGCGACATGCGGCGTCACGCCGGCATTGCGATAAAGCGACTCCACAAAGCGCGAATATAGTCCGTTTGAATGCTTCGGGTAGAGCACGAGCGGGGTATTGGCAAGTTGCGTGATGCGCACCGATTTCTTGCCCGCAAGCGGATGGTCCGGTGAGAGCACGACCGCGACCCGCTCGTGCAGAAGCGGCAGCGTGGTGCAGCCCGCAATGGCCTGCACCTGCCGCCCGATGGCGACGTGAATCCGCGTTTCATGCAGGGCGTCGGTCTGTTCTTCGGTGAGCATCTCGAACAGTTTCAGCTCGACGTTCGGATACGCGCGATGAAACGCCTTGAGCGCGGGAGGCAGCACGCTATACATCGATGAACGCGTGAACCCTATGCCGAGCCATCCGCGCAAGCCGAGTCCGATTTCACGTGTGCCGAGCGCGACCTGATCGAACGATGCAAGGATCTGCCGTGCCTCGATGCACAGATAACTTCCCGCTTCGGTCAGCCGCAACGGACGGCTGCCACGATCCACGAGCTGTGTGCCGAGCCGTTCTTCAAGCGCGCGGATCTGCTGGCTGAGCGCGGGCTGCGCGACGTGTAATCGCTCGGCCGCGCGGCTGAAGTTGAGTTCTTCCGCAAGGACGACAAACGCATGCAAGTGCCGGAGATTCATGATGTCGGGGCTCGCTCAGACCACATCAAACAACGTTCAGCATGGCGAGCGCGGTCTCTTGCAGGTGATGCACCACGCGGTTGACGGCGGCTTCGGTGGTTTCGCGTCCTATCGGCATGTTGGTGCTGAGCGCCGCGACGACTTCGCCATGCCGGTCCTTCACCGGCACCGCAATCCCGCGCACACCAACCTGCAACTGCTGTTCGATGACCGCAAATCCATCGGCGCGCGCCTGCCGGATCTTCTCCTGCAGCCGCACCTTGTTGGTTAGCGTATGGGGCGTGAACGGCGCGAGCGACGTGGTGTTGAGCCACTCGTGCACCGCGTCTTCATCGGGTTTGTAGGCGAGCAGCACCACACCCGGCGATGTCAGCGGCGCCGGCACTCGCGCACCGAGCACGAAGCCCGTTGTCATCACACGCGAGGTGCCGTTGCGCGCGATGAACACAAGCTCCCATTCATCGAGCACGCTCATGTAGACCGACTCGTTGAGCGTCGCGCTGAGTTGTTGCAGATAGGGCTGAACGAGCTTGGGCAAGCGCGCGGAATCGAAGTACGACCAACCGACTCGCAGCACGCGCGGGGTGAGGCCAAAGAGCTTGCCGTCGCTTTCCACATAGCCGAGATGCTCCAGTGTGAGCAGATGCCGGCGCGCGGCCGTGCGCGTCATTCCCGTGCGAGCCGCGGCCTGCGTCGGGGTCATGCGTGCATGGTCGCTGTCGAAAGCCTCGAGTATTGCAAGACCTTTTTCGAGCCCCGCGATCCAGTCGCGTTTGTCGAGAGGCGGTCGTTTGGTCATAAGCATTAATCCTAAATCCGTGCGATCAGTGATGGCGTACGGGCGATTATCGCTCACATGAGCGCGTTGATGTTTCACGCATTCATAATGCAGAATCCGGATGGCGTGCCTCGCGGACGCCGTTCCAGGCCTTAGTGCTAACCCGATAAACAATCGCTGATCGCACATTCTCGTTCGATAATCGCGTTCACACCTATAGAAACCGTTGCCCTGCAAAAGACGCCATCCTATGCTTCATCCACTCCTGAACCGATCGACTCGCTTACGCGAGCGGCATGAAAAAAACATCGGACAGTCAAACCAATACATATCAGAGACAACGCAATGACTATCGCAATCCAGCCTGTCGGCGTCGAGAGTGTGGACCTCGATAAAAGCCGCGCCCGCAAGGCGGCACTCGGCAGTTTCGTAGGCGCTGTGGTCGACTGGTATGACTTCCTGCTCTACGGGATCATCGCGGCGATCGTGTTCAACACCGAGTTCTTTCCGAAAGTGAGCCCGGCCATGGGCACGCTCGCAGCGTTCGGCACCTTCGGCGTGGGTTTCCTGTTCCGGCCGCTGGGCGGCTTCGTGTTCGGGCACTACGGCGACAGGCTGGGCCGCAAGCGCATGCTTGTGCTGACCGTGATGATGATGGGTTTGTCGACGGCGATGATCGGTTTGTTGCCTACGTTCGCGTCCGTCGGCTGGTGGGCGCCGGTGATGCTGATCACGTTGCGTGCGATTCAAGGTTTTGCCGTGGGCGGCGAATGGGGCGGGGCAGCATTGATGGCCGTGGAAAGTGCGCCGAGCAAAAAGAAGGCGTTCTATAGCAGCGGCGTGCAAGTGGGTTATGGCGTTGGGCTGATTCTCGCGACGGGGATTGTCTCCATTCTCAGCCAGACCATGGACGATGCCACTTTCAAGAGCTGGGGCTGGCGCATTCCGTTCGTGTTCAGTGTCGTGCTGGTGCTGATCGGGTTGTGGGTTCGATCGAGCATGGAGGAGTCGCAGGAGTTCGTGCACAAGGTCATCGAAAAGGGACAAAAGCCCAAACGCTTGCCGATCTTCGAAGCGCTGCGCCAGCACCCGAAAGCGTTCCTGCTGATCATTGCGCTGCGTCTTGCCGAGCTTTTCACGATGTATATCGTCACTGCATTCGCGCTGAGTTATTCCACGAGCAACCTCGGCATGCCCCGGCAGTTTTTCCTGAACATCGGGTTGCTGGTGGGCGCCGTCAGCATTCTCACCATTCCGTGTTTTGCAATACTCGCCGACCGCTTCGGGCGCCGGCGCATCTACATCATTGGCGCGGTGATCGGCATGTTGAGCGCGGTGCCGTTCTTTCTTGCGCTCGATGCACGCTCGACTGTCTGGATCGTGGTCTTCTCGGTGATGCTGGCGAACATTGCGCATGACATGGTCGTGAGCGTCCAGCAGCCGATGTTCACGGAGCTATTCGGCACTGAATATCGTTATAGCGGCGCGGGCGTGGGGTACCAGGTGGCTAGTGTGGTGGGCGGAGGGTTTACGCCGTTCATCGCGGTGGCGCTGGTGAGTTTCGCCGGGGGTTCGTGGCACCCGGTGGCGGCGTATCTCGCCATTGGATGTGCACTGTCGGTGGTCGTTGCCGCGAAGATG
>NZ_CAXTGZ010000157.1:0-11721 GCF_964243625.1 uncultured Caballeronia sp. | reverse complement strand
GCAACCGTTCGCTCGATTATGTCCGCGCGGCGCGCACGATGGGTCTTTCGAACTGGCAGATCATGTGGCGTCATGTGCTGCCCAACAGCCTCACGCCGGTGATCACGTTCCTGCCGTTCCGGATGAGCGCGGCCATTCTTGCTCTGACGAGCCTCGATTTCCTGGGCCTCGGCGTGCCTGCGCCAACACCGAGCCTTGGCGAGCTGCTCGCTGAAGGCAAGAACAATCTCGACGCATGGTGGATCTCGGGCGCGGCATTCGGCGCGCTGGTGATCACGTTGCTGCTTTTGACCTTCATGGGCGACGCATTGCGCAACGCGCTCGACACGCGCACGCGCGGCTCCGCTTTCGGAGGCGCGCAGAAATGACGACGCCCTTGTTGCAACTCGATCACCTCTCAATCCGTTTCGGCGATAAAACCGTCGTCCAGGACCTGAGCCTTTCGATTGCGCGCGGCGAACGTGTCGCGCTCGTCGGCGAATCGGGATCTGGCAAGAGCGTGACGGCGCTGTCGATACTCGGGCTCGTAGAAAGCGCGCGCCAGACCGGGCGCATCCTGCTAGACGGCGACGACCTCTTGCAAAAGACCGAGCAGCAGATGCGCGGCATTCGTGGCAGCGATGTCGCGATGGTCTTCCAGGAACCAATGACCGCGCTCAACCCGCTGTTCACCATCGGCAAGCAGATCGCCGAGAGCTTGCGTCTTCACGAAGGCTTGCGGCCGAATGCGGCGCGCGAACGCGGTATCGAATTGTTGAGGCGAACAGGGATTCCCGAACCGGAGCGCCGGATCGACAGTTATCCTCATCAACTGTCCGGCGGCCAGCGGCAACGCGCGATGATCGCCATGGCGCTCGCGTGCCGTCCGCGCCTCCTTCTCGCCGATGAACCCACCACCGCGCTCGATGTCACCGTGCGCCAGCAAATCGTGGATCTGCTGATCGGCTTGCAGGAGCAGGAAGCGGCAGAGCGCGGGATGGCAGTGCTGCTCATCACCCATGATCTGAACCTGGTGAAGCGCTTTGCGCAACGCGTCGCAGTGATGGAAAGGGGCGTGCTGGTCGAGACAAACACGACCGCCGCGCTGTTCGCGAATCCGCAACATCCTTATACGCGCCGTCTGCTCGCCAGCGAGCCTCAGCGCGCGATCGAATCCATCGCGCCAAATGCGCGCAGGCTGCTCGAAGTGCAGGGTCTCGCAGTCGATTACCGCGCCCCGGCGAAAGGCTGGCGGTCCGCGTTCACGCATTCATCGTTCAGGGCGTTGCAGGACATCGATATCACCTTGCGGCGCGGCGAGACGCTCGGCGTGGTCGGCGAATCCGGCTCGGGCAAGTCGACGCTGGCGGCGACCATTCTCGGTTTGCAGCGGCCGTCGCAAGGCGCGATTCACATCGACGGGCAGCCCATGTCCACGCTCAAGAGCGCCAACTCGCGGCGGATGGTTTCATCGCGGCTGCAGGTCGTGTTCCAGGACCCGTACGGTTCGCTCTCGCCGCGCATGACGATCGAGCAGATCGTGGGCGAAGGAATAGCATTGCATCGCCCGGAAGTGGATGCGGCGACGCGGCGCCGGCGTGTTGTGGAATTGCTCGAAGAAGTGGGTTTGCCGGCCGACGTGCTGCCGCGTTACCCGCAAGAGTTTTCCGGCGGCCAGCGGCAGCGTATTGCGATCGCAAGAGCGCTGGCAGTCGAGCCGGAATTGCTCGTGCTCGACGAACCGACGAGCGCGCTGGATGTATCGATACAGCAGCAGGTGCTCAACCTTCTCACTCGCCTGCAGAAGAAGTACACGCTGAGTTACCTCTTCATCACGCACGACCTTGCAGTGATGCGCGCAATGGCGCACCGCGTAGTCGTCATGAAGGCGGGGAGGATTGTGGAGATCGGCGAGACCATGAAAGTGCTGCAAGCGCCCGAGCATCCATACACGCAGGCTTTACTGGCGGCTTCCCTCGTGGCAAGCGCGGCGGCCTGACTCAGGCCGCCGCATGTGTGCAGAGCCTGTCAGCCTTTCACCTTATGCAGCGCGCTGCCCTTGTGAACCGCGCGTTTGCCGCTCTTCTCGCTTTCGACTTCGTAACTCGGGTCATCGGCCGAGCCGTTGACCACGTGTCCGTCCACCTTCGTGTGCTCCTTGATCACGCGCGTGACGTGTCCGCTGGTTTCGCCTTGCGGGCTGTTCCAGCTCACGTGATCCTTGACCTTGAATGTCTGACTCATCGATATCTCCTTTCGGTGTTTGCAGCATCACGGATGCAACCCGTGTGCCTCGCCGTATCAAACATTCGATGAATCTGTATGACGTTTAGGTGCGCCGACTCAATCAGGAGACAGGCTCCTTGCTGTTTTCTTCCACGCGTTGCGACACACCTTGTGGCGCAAACGTCTCGACGGACGGCACTGGGACTGCACGCGCGATGGGGGGCTGCTTGCTGCGGCGGATCATCTTGCGCAGCCGGGGCACGACGGACGTCGCCGTAAAACACAGCTTGATGCCAAAACGTGCGCGGTTCAGCAAATGCGCTTTCGATACCGCCCGCCAGAACCGGGCCGGATTGAAATCCGCATAACGCGACTCGCGTTCTATCAGCGCTTTGCCATCGGGCAAGTGCACGAACGAGCAGTGCTGGAACCATCGGAGATCGCGATGCGTGTTGCCGGTCCAGTGCCTGCCGATGGCCTGGTACGCGCCCAGTTCGACAATCTGCTGGCCTTCGTCCGCGAGTGTGTTGAGCGCCGCTGAAACAAACGATTCGTCGCCATGGTGCTGAAGACGCGCAATGTGCTGGACGTACCGTTCGCAGTGCGCGCGGGCGCGCGGCACCAGCGTCTTGAGAAACGCCGGCGTGCTGATCAGGAACTCGCCGCCGAACCAGCGCGGATTGAGCAGATGCCGTCCCGCGACGATCTCGAGGTCCCGGATCACGCAGTCGCTGCCGTACGCGGGAAAGACTTGATCGGATATGTCGAACGCGCCGACACCCACGTCGGAGCAACGCTGAAGTAACTCCTGGTCGAGCGGTTCCATGGCAACGATGTCCGAGTCCAGCAGCATCAGCAAGGTGTTCGGCTTGAGCATGTTCGCGACCTGCTCGAGAAGATCCAGCTTGAAATGCGCGCCGTAAAACTCAATGTTCCGTGGGACGTTGATGCTCGTGATCAGCTCGACTACGTGTGGACGCTGCGCTGCCGGCTCG
The DNA here is from genome assembly GCF_964243625.1 of uncultured Caballeronia sp. Classification (NCBI taxonomy): domain Bacteria; kingdom Pseudomonadati; phylum Pseudomonadota; class Betaproteobacteria; order Burkholderiales; family Burkholderiaceae; genus Caballeronia; species uncultured Caballeronia sp. Next base: position 8,521 of record NZ_CAXTGZ010000157.1, on the reverse strand, counting down.
GCAGAACAAAAGGATTCGACAAGATCAGGCGCGTTGGTGAAAAGGGTAAGACGCGGCATGCCCGCGCGCAGCAGGCTTCTGTTCAGGCACAACGCCTGGCGTGCATAGGAGAGCGGATCTTTACTTGTGCTGTTGGGGCTGGCTGTCGCTTCGACATCGACGAAAACCAGCGTACAAGGAAAAATTTCCATTGTCTTGTCATCCAAATCGATAATCCGGGAATTTGTTGCTGATTTGAATCGGGCCGTATTAAATGGCCCGCGTTATAAGCATCGTGGAAGATACAAATACTATGTGTCCGCCAAAATGCCCGACACGTGAGCCATGAACCAATGTATTTGTGCGGTTTGTTTAATAGGGCCAAGCAACCTTGCTTAATCCGCCAGTCGGGCGTGATATTCGGGTGCGCCGTGTCGCAAGAGATACTGATCACCGGGCTTTATGCCGTAAAGCTGACTGAATTAAAACATTTGCCTTGGACGCAGGTTCATCCTGCCATTAAGACGGACGGCCGCGCCTTGTGCGTCGGCATTGACTATGACTCGAACTACTGCAGGGCGCGGTTTTGGTGTTCGCCGTAACAGCGGAAAAACGCTACGTAACATCGGCCATCGAAAGGCTTGAAAAAACGCCGGCTCCAATGGCGAAAGTCCCGCTAATGGCTTAATCGGTGGAGGTTAATGCGGTTCTGTTGCCTTCACCACATGTATTGGCGCCCGGATAATCCGTTGGCACGTCTTGTGCATGGTAGGCGGCGGTCTGCGAAATTTTCTGCCCATTAATCTTTCATAAGGCAGGCTGGACGTGGCGCGAAGGGCGGCGCCGCACATTGCGAAGCTGACGGGAGACGACAATGAAAATCAAAGAAAAAGAGCAGCTGTGTCAGCGGGTCAGGAGAGGATTGCGTGCCGGCGAGTTTGCTATGGCATTCCAGGGGATCTACCAAATGAAAACGGGCGCGTTGACGAGCGCCGAAGCCCTGATTCGCTGGCTTCATCCGGAATACGGCACCTTGCTGCCCGACGCGTTCATCAGCGCGATTGAAGACCCGCGGGTTGCGGCCGACATGACGTACTTCGTCATCAAGAGCACCAGTCGCCAGCTCGGGCAGTGGCAGCGCGAGGGGCGCCCCGTGTTCCCGATAGCCGTCAATGTGCCCCCGTCGGTCGCCATGAGCGAGCATTTCACGCAGCATGTCGAGCGGATTGCGCGGTCGAACGGAATCTCACCCGGACTGCTGCAGCTCGAGTTATCCGAGGCCGAAGATGCGACGCGCGTGCTGGCATCGAAGGGATTGATGGCGGGCTTGCGCGACATTGGCGTGACCATCGCCATCGATGACTTCGGCACGGGCTATTCATCACTGGCCATGCTGAGCGCAATGGACATAGACGTGGTGAAGCTCGCCAAGGAACTGCTGGTCGAAGTGCCCACGTGTCCGCGTGCTTGCGCGGTGGTATCGGCGATGCTGAACCTGTTGCAGACCTTGCGCCTCACGGTCGTGGTCGAAGGCGTTGAAACGCAGTCGCAGGCGAAGTGGCTGGCGCAATGGCCGCACGTGCTGACACAAGGGTTCTACTATGGGCGGCCGACCTTCGGACTGGCGAACGTTCCCGGCTGCAAGCGCGCGCCCGTGCGTCACCTGGAGCTGGTAAGCGCCTGAACGCGTCCCCCTGCGTCCCACTTTATCCTTCATCTTGTGCCCGGCTCGTTCGGGCCGCTTGTGCTGCAATCTCGCATCGCGAGTAAGCTTTAGCCGGGCGTCCATTTCTGGGCACGGTTCTGGCGACGCAAACAGCGCATCAACTCAGACACCCATCCCTTTGCCACGCCTCTCGCCGCATGGTTCGCGGCGAAACGCCCCGGCGAAAACCCCCTGCATTGATTCAACCCACTTTCTGAAAAATGAACAGGAGCTTTCCATGATGAATCGCGACAACCCCGTATGGCTGATCACCGGCTGCTCGACAGGTTTTGGCCGTGAACTCGCGAAGCTCGTGCTCGAGCGCGGCTGGCGCGCGGTGGTCACCGCACGTGATCCGTCGACGCTCAAGGACTTGACCGAAGGGTATCCGGAGACCGCGCTCGCGCTGCAACTCGATGTCACCAACCGCAAGCAGATCGAGGACGTGGTCGCTCAGTCGAAGCACAAGTTCGGACGGATCGACGCGCTCGTGAACAACGCCGGCTACGGTTATCTCGCGGCGATCGAAGAGGGCGAAGACGACGCCGTGCGCGCGATGTTCGAAACCAACGTATTCGGTCTCGTCGACATGACGAAGGCCGTGCTGCCCGTCATGCGCGAGCAGAAGAGCGGAATCGTAATCAATATTTCATCGATCGGCGGGATCACCAGCTTCGCGGCGACGGGCTATTACCACGGCACCAAGTACGCGGTGGAAGGCATCTCCGAGTCGCTGGCGCTCGAAGTGAAACCGCTGGGTATCGATGTGCTGATTGTCGAGCCGGGACCGTTCCGCACCAATTGGGCGGGTCCGTCGATCAAGCAGTCGGCCACGCGTATCGACGCTTATGACGCCACCGCCGGCGAGCGCCGCAAGCAAACCGAAGCACGCAGCGGCAATCAGGCGGGCGATCCGGTTCGCGCGGCACAGGCGATCATCGACGCTGCGTTGTCTGACACTCCGCCGTTGCGTTTGCTGCTCGGCAAGGCCGCGCTCGAACTCGCGCGCAAGAAGGTCGATCTGCTGAAGCATGACTTCGATACATGGGAAAAGACGACCATCGGCGCCGATTTCCCCGAAGGCTCGAAGTAATCCAGTGCGCCACGGACGGATAAACCGTGGCACTTTATCTCCCTTCACCAGGAAAGGAATCAACGGAAATGGAATATCGCTTGTTAGGCGAATCAGGATTCAAGGTGCCGGTGCTGAGCCTCGGCACCGGCACGTTTGGCGGCAGCAATGACTTCTTCAAGGCGTGGGGCAGCACGGACGCGGACGGCGCGCGCCGGCTTGTCGACATTGCGCTCGACGCGGGTGTTTCGATGTTCGACAGCGCCGACGTTTATTCCGACGGCATGGCCGAAGAGATTCTCGGCAAGGCGATTGCAGGGCGCCGCTCGCAAGTGATCGTGTCAACCAAAGGAACATTTCGCGCCGGCGCCGGTGTGAACGATGTCGGCTCGACCCGGCATCACCTGACCGAAGCCATCAACGGCAGTTTGAAGCGCCTGAACACCGACTACATCGACGTGTATCAGCTTCATGGTTTCGATGCGATGACGCGCGTGGAAGAAACGCTGCGTACGCTCGATGACTTCGTGCGCGCGGGCAAGATCCGCGTGATCGGCTGCTCGAATTTTTCGGGCTGGCATTTGATGAAGTCACTGTCGGCGTCGGACCGTGAGGGGCTTGCGCGGCACTCGGCGCATCAGGCCTATTACTCGCTGATTGGCCGCGATTTCGAGCAGGAGCTGATGCCGCTTGGCATCGACCAGAAGGTTTCGACGATCGTATGGAGTCCATTGGGATGGGGACGCCTTACCGGCAAGATTCGCCGCGGCACGCCGCTGCATGCGAACAGCCGTCTGCACGTGACGGCGGACAAGGCGCCCCCGGTCGCGGATGAATACCTGTACAACGTCGTCGATGCGCTCGATGCAGTTGCAAAGGAAACCGGCAAGAGCGTGCCGCAGATTGCGCTGAACTGGCTGCTGCAGCGTCCGACCGTGGCGAACGTCATCGTAGGCGCACGCGATGAAGCGCAGTTCCGCGAGAATCTGGGCAGTATCGGATGGTCGTTGAGCGCGGAACAAATCGCAGCGCTCGATAAAGCCAGCGTCACGACGCTGCCGTATCCGTACTGGCACCAAAGCGGGTTTGCCGAGCGTAACCCGGCGCCGGTCTGAAACACGTCGGTCTCGGCGCTAGTCTTCGACCGCCTCTCCACGCTCGGCCACCATGCGCCCGAGTTCCCGCGTCGACAACACCCGTCGGCGCGGATCCGTCGAACCCAGTTCATCTCCGGCCAGGTTTTCGATCACGGCGAGCAGCACCTTGCGCGCGGTCTTGATATCGCGTTCGCTCATGCCCGCCACGCTGATCTCGTTGACTTCCTCGGCAAGCGGCACGAGCTTGTCTTTCAATGCGCGCCCTTGTTCGGTCAGGAAGACATGCACGTTCTTCTTGTTATCGGGCATTTGCTGGCGCTCGACAAATCCCATGGCTTCCATTGCCCTCACGGCCGCGAACGTGGTCGGTTCCATCACGCCTGCCTGCGCGCTCAGTTCGCGCTGCGTCAGGCCGTCGGTCTCCCACAGGATCCGCAAGAAGGTCCAGTGCCCGTACGACACGGCATGTTCTGCCAGACGCAGTTGCATTGCCCGCACCATTGCCCGGGTTGCGTCCTTGACGAGGTGAGCCAGGCGATCGTTCGGCACGGTGTCGTGCCAATGACGCAGCATTGCCGCGGTCTCGCGTGGCGCCGCGTCTGATGATTTCTTGTCTGTCATGAAAGTGTCCAAATGCTGGAGGTGTCGCCTGGATCGACATGATAGCCGTTAAAACGCGCGGCATTTCGTCAGGCCTTGGCGCCCGAGTCCGGCATCATGCGTGCAAACGATACCGCCATCGACGCCAGTTCCTGCGCAACCGGCGTCAGTGGAACACCGGCACGTCTCAGGAGGCACACGCGCGTGCTCGGCACGCGTTCCCTGATCGGCACGACCGATACATGCTCGCGAAAGAACGGATGTTGTGCGAGGCGCAAGGGTTCGAGCGATAAATAATCGCTGTTCGCCACGCAGTGCAGCGTGTCGAATACGGCTTCAGTCGTGGCGGCAATGCGCGGCGGTTCGAACCCTGCATCGTCGAAGAGCGTCGACAGGCGATTGGCGACATCGCTCGCATGACGCGCCCGCGTGCTGACCCAGTCGCAATGCCGCAACGCACGCAAGGACTTCGATTTGACCAGCGGGTGATCGTGCCGTGCGATCACCGCGACCGGTGACTCGAACAGCGTGGTTGCATCGAGGTCGTGGATGTCGGCCTCTTGCGCCACCAGCGCGAGCGCGAAATCCAGGCTGCCGTCGCGCACCCACGCGGTCAGCACGCGCGACGTGGCGCTCGTCAGATGCACGTCGATACGCGGACAGCGCTCGCGAAAACTCGCGAGCAGCGCGGGGAAGAGGCGCATCATAGCTTCCGCCGCGACGCCGAGCGACACCTGTCCCGTCAGCTCGCCGCGCAACTGGCGCATTTCTTCTTCGGTCCTCGCGCATTCGCCGAGGATGACATCGGCGCGAATCCTGAGACGCTCCCCAGTCGACGTCAGCCGCGCCCCGCGATGACCGCGCTCGAACAACGGGCCGCCCGCGGTAATCTCGAGTTTCCTCAATTGCTGTGTCACACCGCTTTGCGCAATGCCGAGCCGGCGCGCGGCAGCTCGCAAACTGCCGGCCTCGGCGACTGCGACAAACACGCGAAGTTGAGTCAATGTCAGTTCCACGTGCACCGCCCGGGTGATATGTGAAAGTGATCATGATAAGTAAATCGCCCCTGTTTGAGTGCATTTTGGACTCTTACTATCCGAAATAGCCCTGTACAGACTGACAACCACCCTTGAGTGAGCGCCGATGAAACCCTTCCTTCCCGCACGCGCCGCTGCCGCGATCGCAATGGCCGCAGTCATGGTTTTTTCCGCGCCGGCCATGGCAAAGGACGCAAATGTATTGCGGCTTGGCATCGACCCGACGTATCCGCCCATGGACGTAAAACTGCCGGACGGCCACGTTGCCGGGTTCGACGTCGATCTCGCCGATGAAATCTGCCGCCGTATCGCGATGCATTGCGAATGGGTCGAAATGGAGTTCTCCGGCATGATCCCGGCGCTGCAGGCACGCAAGATCGACGCAATCATTTCGTCGATGGCGATCACTGAAAAGCGCATGCAGCAGATCGCGTTCTCGACCAAGCTGTTCCAGTTCAAGTCGCGGCTGATTGCCAAAGCAGGCGCGCCGATGACGGTCAGTCCGGACGGGTTGCGCGGCAAGCGCATCGGCGTGCAGAGCGGCACGCAGTTCGAAACGTATGCGCAAAAGAACTGGCAGCCGGGCGGCGCCGAGGTCGTGGCGTACCAGAGCCAGGAGGGTGTGTTCAACGATTTGACGTCGGGCAGGCTCGATGCCGCGTTGCTGGGATCGGTCGAAGCCGAACACGGCTTCCTGAAGACATCGAGAGGCCAGGGCTTTGGTTTTGTCGGCGGCCCGCTGGAGATGGGCGATCACGGTACAGGTATCGGCATGCGCAAGGACGACGCAGCACTCAAGACCAAGATTGATCAGGCGATCACGAGCATGCGCGCGGATGGCACCTATCAGAAGATCTCGCGCAAGTATTTCGACTTCGACGTGTACGGCAACTAAGCGGCGATCAAGCTGTATTTCAAAAGTTCTGCAGGAGCATTCAATGCACATTCAACACACGCCGCTGGTTTCCACTTCCATCGGCACTCATCGCGAGTTCGTCAGCTTTCACTTCGGCACGCCGGGTGCGGGGGAGAAGGTTTATATGCAGGCGTCGCTGCATGCCGACGAAACGCCCGCCATGCTCACCGCCTGGCGTCTGAAGCATCGTTTGAAAGAGCTGGAGAATGCGGGGCGTATCAAGGGCGAAGTGATCGTGGTGCCGGTCGCAAATCCGATCGGACTTTCGCAGCATGTGCTCGGACAATTCCTCGGACGTTTCGAGTTGAATAGCGGGCACAACTTCAATCGCAGTTTTCCGTTGCCTTCTGCGGCTGCGCTCATGGAACGCGTCGGCACGCAATGGACGCAGGACGCCGACAGCAACACACGTTTGCTGCGGCGCGCAGTATGCGAAATGCTCTCTGAAGTGAAGCCGAAGAACGAGTTCGAGTCGCTGCGCCGCGAGATGATGATCATGGCCGCGGATGCGGACCTCATCATCGACCTGCATTGTTCGCTTGAAGCCACCATGCACCTCTACACGAGCCCGGCGAGCTGGCCTGCGGTCGAACCGCTCGCCCGTTATCTGGGCGCCAGCGGCGTGTTGCTCGCGGCAGATTCAGGCGGCCAGTCATTCGATGAAGTCCACACGCAATCATGGAACGAGGTACGTGCGCTTCTGGGCGATACCGCGCCGCTCTCCGCGCCCAACGTGGCGCTAACGGTCGAGCATCGTGGACAGCGCGATGTGACCTATGAATTCGCGGAGCAGGACGCCGAAGGGATCATCGATTACCTGACGCAACGCGGCGTGATAGAAGGTGAGGCACGAGCATTACCGCCGCTCAATCATCCCGCTACGCCGCTTGCCGGCAGCGAACAGTTCGTTGCGCCCGTGAGCGGCGTGCTGGTGCATCGTGCGGCTGTTGGCGCTTACCTGAAGGCGGGCGATCCGGTCTTCGATATCGTCGATCCGATCACCGACGAAGTCACCACGCTCACCACTAAGAACGACGGCATCTTCTATATGCGCCGTGCGATTCGTTTTGTGATCGCCGGTGCGCCGCTCGGCCGTGTGACCGGTGCAGTTCCGTTCAGGACGGGCGTCCTGATCGGCGCCTGAGCCTGGGCTACTTCATCTCTGCAGCCGCGCCGCGTCCGCGCCCGCGCGCAGCGGAGATGCCTTCGCCCGCTTCGGGCGGCATGCGTGCGAACATCGGATAAGACGCCAGCACGACCAGCGCGGTCACGACAAACGCCGCAGCCAGTTGCCAACGTTGCGCGTGCGTTCCCGGCGACAGGATCATGGTGACCTGGATCGTGCCGGCGGCAACCGTGACACCCACCGCTTTCATCAGTTGCTGCGCGGTTCCTTGAAACGATGTCGCCGACGCAAGCTGACTTTTGGGGACATCGGCGAAGGCGAGCGCCCCCATGGTCGCGAAGCCGAGCGAACGCGAGAGCCCACCGAAGAGCAGCAACATGAATATGGCGGCAGCAGGCCAGCTTTGCGACATGAACGAGCACGCAACGAGCATCGCTGCAAATGAAACGCTGCCCGCGCACAAGACCGTGCGTACGGAGAAATGCCGCAATGCGGTCGATGTCATCGGCCGCATGCAAAACGACCCCAGTGCGCTTGCGAACGTGACGAGTCCGCTGGCGGACGCGCTATAACCAAAGCCGGTTTGCAACGTGAGCGGCACGAGAAACGGCAAGGCCCCCGCGCCCGCACGAAACAGGCTGCCCGCTATGGTGGCGGCATGGAACGTCGGAATGGCGAGCAGCGAGAAATCGACAGCAGGGTCGGGCACGCGGCGGCAATGCCTGACAGCGAGCCAGAAAAGCAGTACGCCCGCAGCAATGCCCGCCGGTGCTGCGAACGGCGGCAACACGTTGCGCCCGGCGCATTCGATGCCGATCATGAAGAGTGTCAGCGAACCGCCGATCATCACCATGCCGCGCAAGTCCGGAGGCACAGGACGTTCGGCCGGAGAGGCCGGCAGCAGCTTCCACGTCAGCAGGATCCCTACGATACCCACCGGCACGTTGACCCAGAAGATGCTGCGCCACGACAGCGCATCGGTCAAAAAC